>PWLM01000234.1 GCA_003560495.1 Bacillus sp. (in: firmicutes)
CTTCGAGTTCTCCGTCTTCTGTAAGCTTCTCCTCATCCAGTTCCACCTCGTAGGAATAAAGGTCTTCCTCTCCTGTTTCAATCATTACGGAAAGACTTTCTGCTACTTCTGAACCGACTTCCTCTTCTTCTCCATTCACGACCGGGATCGTTTCATAGGAGTTCACAGCCTCACCTTCAGACGCAACCTCCATCTGTTCGAAGTTTTCAAAAGCCCAGTCCATCACTTTTTCTGTTTCCTCGAAACGGTGAACTTCTGAATCAGCTCCCATTACCACACTGACAAAACGGCTGTCGTCTTTTTCTGCAGTACCGGTAAACGTAAAGCCTGCCGCTTCTGTGTATCCTGTCTTCAGGCCGTCCACGTATTCATAATCGAGATCACTGTACTGGGTACCTTCGAGCATCCAGTTCCAGTTCTGCATATGAATTTCATCCGTAGTGCCTTCCCGGAACGTTTTCTCCGGAATACTTGCAGTGTCGAGTACTTCCGGGTAGTCGTTGATCAGATGATAGGCAAGGGTAGCCGAAGCACGGGCGGACATATAATTATCCTCGTCCTCTCCCGTCCCTTCCGGCTGGCTGCCGTCCAGAAGATGGTTCGGAAGCCCGGTGGAGTTTACAAATTGAAAGTCTCCCTGTTCCATTGCAGCGATTTCATCCAGATTTTCTTCTCCTTGTTCTGCTCCTGCCTCACGAAGCAGTTCTCCCATTCCGATTTCTTTTCCGCGTTCGTTCATTTTTTCTACAAAAGAACCTTCTGAACCGGAAATGTGGGAAGCGAGAGCCATTGTTGCAGCATTGGCAGAATAAATCGCCACAGATTCATACAGTTCTTCTACACTGTATGTTTCATCTGTCCGCATCATCACGTTCGAAAGGGCCCGGTCGTGGGAAAAAGCAGAAAGATGGTCATCCACCGCAATTTCATCATTCCAGGAAATTTCTCCTTCGTTTACAGCTTCCAGAATTAAATATTCACTCATCATTTTCGTCATACTTGCCGGCGGCAGCGGGTGTTCTGCGTTCTGCTCAAAAAGTACCTGGCCTGTTTCCGCGTCTGCCAGAATGACCGTTTCCACCGTCGGTTCATAAGCCCCTGCCGAGGAGGCCCCGGCAAATACGCCTGCCGCAGCCAATCCCGCAATTCCAGTTTTCTTCATCATCTTCATTCATCTCTCCCCGGTTTTTCTATGTAAAAAATAATTCGTTTCTTTATTCAGCATACAAGCGGTATTTTACCACAGCCTGGCATAAAAAAATAGATAGGGGAGGCCCCTATCTATCAGCTTTCCGAAACAGATTAAGAATAATTTGGAGACTCTTTCGTAATCTGTACATCGTGCACATGGCTTTCTTTCAATCCGGCTCCGGTAATACGGATAAAACGTCCGTTTTCCCGCAGTTCTTCAAGAGTGGCTGTACCGCAGTAGCCCATTCCCGCACGCAGGCCGCCGATCATCTGATGCAGCGTATCCTTAAGCGGTCCTTTATAAGGAATACGTCCTTCGATTCCTTCCGGTACAAGCTTTTTCTCTTCTTCCTGGAAATAGCGGTCCTTGCTTCCTTTTTCCATCGCTCCAAGCGATCCCATGCCCCGGTATACTTTAAACTGACGGCCCTGGAAAATTTCTCTTTCCCCCGGGCTTTCCGAAACACCCGCGAGCATACTGCCGAGCATAACGGCATGACCGCCTGCAGCAAGTGCTTTAGTAATTTCACCGGAATATTTGATGCCGCCGTCCGCGATAATTGCCGCTCCATGCTTTTTCGCTTCTGAAGCACAGTCGTATACAGCCGTAATCTGCGGCACACCGATTCCGGCGACTACACGCGTCGTACAGATGGATCCCGGACCGATACCGACTTTAATAATATTTGCCCCGGCTTCGATCAAAGCACGTGTAGCCTCTGCTGTAGCAACGTTGCCTGCTACAATATTCAGCTCCGGATATTTGCTTCTTACTTCCCTCACTTTTTCAATGACACCCCGGGAATGACCGTGTGCGGTGTCGATTATGAGAACATCCACTTCTGCATCGACAAGAGCCTTCGTTCGTGAATCAGCGTCACCACCAACACCGACTGCCGCTCCTACAAGCAGCCGTCCCTGGGAATCTTTCGCAGAATTCGGGAATTCAATCGCTTTTTCTATATCCTTAATCGTAATAAGGCCCTTCAGTTTCCTGTCTTTATCAACCAGCGGCAGCTTTTCTATCCGGTGCTTCTGCAGAATCTGCTGAGCTTCCGGGAGCGTCGTTCCGACAGGAGCTGTAACAAGATTTTCACTTGTCATAACATCTTTAATAGGAATCGAGTAATCCTCAATAAACCGCAGATCCCGGTTTGTAATAATTCCTACGAGCTTTTCATTTTCATCCGCAATCGGTACACCGGAAATCCGGTACTTGCCCATCAAATGCTCCGCATCGAACACCTGATGGTCCTGTGTTAAGTGGAAAGGGTTTGTAATAACTCCGCTCTCAGAACGCTTGACACGGTCAATCTGCTCCGCCTGCTCTTCAATGGACATATTCTTGTGAACCACACCCAGTCCTCCGGCACGGGCCATAGCGATAGCCATATCCGCCTCAGTGACCGTATCCATTCCGGCACTCATAATCGGAACACTTAATTTTAATGTTTCTGACAGTTCTACAGCGACAGAAACCTGGTTTGGCAGGATATTTGACTCGTTCGGCATCAGCAGTACATCGTCAAACGTTAAACCTTCTTTAGCAAATTTTTCTTCCCACATTATTACATTCCCCTTTCAGCTGGCTGAAAATATTATCAGTAGATTAACAATAGGACGAACAAGTGTCAAGAAAATGGTGATAGTCTTATTATTCAAAGTATTCAGTTACACAACGTATGGATAATAAGGAAATTATAGGAGCGTAAATATGAAAAAAAGCACACTGCCCGTGGCAGCGTGCGTGGGATGACCCAGCGACGTCCTACTTTTGCAGGGGGAGAGCCCCCAACTATCATTGGCGCTGGAGAGCTTAACTTCCGTGTTCGGCATGGGAACGGGTGTGA
>PWLM01000208.1 GCA_003560495.1 Bacillus sp. (in: firmicutes)
GGATGCTTCGCTTGCAAAACGGAATCTGGCTAAAGATTCTTTTTAAAAAATTGACAGAGAATGATTCATTCTCTTTTTCCTTCACAATCGTCTTTTGTTTAGTTTTCAAAGGGCAAATCATGTGTTTCTATTGATAATGGTGGGCCTGAGTGGACTCGAACCACCGACCTCACGCTTATCAGGCGTGCGCTCTAACCAGCTGAGCTACAGGCCCAAAACACGTATTAAAATAAAAATGGAGCGGGTGATGGGAATCGAACCCACATCATCAGCTTGGAAGGCTGAGGTTTTACCACTAAACTACACCCGCTTAATAGAAAAAACATATTCTGTTTAACTTGCAGTGCATGGAAATGGTCGGGAAGACAGGATTTGAACCTGCGACCCCTTGGTCCCAAACCAAGTGCTCTGCCAAGCTGAGCTACTTCCCGTTTTCGCTCACTACTTAAATAAACAAGTATATGGTGCGGTTGAGAGGAGTCGAACCTCCACGGGTGTTACCCCACTAGGCCCTCAACCTAGCGCGTCTGCCATTCCGCCACAACCGCCTGTGCTGCTTTTTAAAGTATGGTGCGGGTGGAGGGAGTCGAACCCCCACGCCCGAAGGCACTAGATCCTAAGTCTAGCGCGTCTGCCAGTTCCGCCACACCCGCATACTAAGTTAAAAGAATATAAAGTTGAAAATGGCGGTCCCGACGGGAATCGAACCCGCGATCTCCTGCGTGACAGGCAGGCATGTTAACCGCTACACCACGGGACCTTATTAATAGTAGATGGTGGAGGATGACAGGCTCGAACTGCCGACCCCCTGCTTGTAAGGCAGGTGCTCTCCCAACTGAGCTAATCCTCCGGGAATTAAGTAAATGGTGACCCGTACGGGATTCGAACCCGTGTTACCGCCGTGAAAGGGCGGTGTCTTAACCACTTGACCAACGGGCCATCTATCTGTTTTATGGATGTATAATAACTGGCGGAGAAGGAGGGATTTGAACCCTCGCGCCGCTTGCGCGACCTACACCCTTAGCAGGGGCGCCTCTTCAGCCACTTGAGTACTTCTCCAGGATGGCTCCACAGGTAGGATTCGAACCTACGACCGATCGGTTAACAGCCGATTGCTCTACCACTGAGCTACTGTGGAATAGTGTCATTCCTTTAATGGGACAAGTAATATCTTAACATCGAGTTAATTATTATGTCAATATTATTTTTAAATATTTTTCAGTGCGCGTAATTCGGCGTTTGCTGTGCTGCCGTTTCGGCGACTTTTATAATGTACCACAGGCGATGATTTTACGTCAACGCTTTTTCATTATTTTTTGTACAAAC
Organism: Bacillus sp. (in: firmicutes); assembly: GCA_003560495.1. Classification (GTDB taxonomy): domain Bacteria; phylum Bacillota; class Bacilli; order Bacillales; family Salisediminibacteriaceae; genus Alkalicoccus. The sequence goes on from PWLM01000208.1 coordinate 1,327, forward strand.
TTTTTTCAGCTTTCCTCTGCATTTTCCACACACGTATTTTTCTGTATTCATACGGCGCTTTCTTTCATATTCGTGGGCACATGACGTACACTCGTAGACGTGAAAAACTGCCTGCTTTCCGCCGGGCAGCGGCAGATTCCTGCAGTGCCTTGAGCCGCCCACTTTTTTAAGGAGCTGTTTAAATTCCGGATCCCGGTGGTGATAGCCTTTCCCTTCAAGATGGAGATGGTAATGACAGAGTTCATGCTTAATGATACTTATGACTTCTTCCAGCCCGTAAAATTCATAATGCTTCGGGTTAATTTCTATATCATGGGAGTGCAGGGCGTACCGTCCTCCCGTCGTCCGAAGTCGTCCGTTAAAAGAAATGCGGTGCCGGAACGGTCTTCCGAAGTAATCGCTGGACAGATTTTCAGTTAATTTCTGCAGCTTCTTATTATCCATACTGATTTACTCCGCACCCTTTCTGTATATGTTATTTCCCATCATATCATTTACCTCCCATTATTGAGAAGTACTGCCTTAGTAATTTTTGTACATCAGAAAAAGGCGCCTTTTTAAAAAGACGCCTCCGTCGTGCTTGTTATTCGTTTGGCCTGCCGTCAGGCTGAAGCATCGTTAAAGCAATTCGCCCTTTATCTTTATCGACGTTTTCCACCCAGACAGTGACGACGTCCCCGACAGAGACGATATCCATCGGATGTTTCACAAACCGGCGGGCCAGCTTGGAAATATGCACAAGGCCATCCTGTTTTACTCCGATATCAATAAACGCACCAAAGTCAACAACATTCCTCACTGTGCCTTCCAGTTCCATGCCGGAAATAAGGTCTTCCATCGAAAGAACATCTTTTTTCAAAAGTGGTTTTGGCACATCATCCCGCGGATCTCTCCCCGGCTGCTGGACGGCCTGCAGTATATCTTCCAGTGTCGGAATCCCGATTCCAAGCTCGTCGGCCATTTCTTTTACGTTCAGTCCCTCATACGCTTTTCCGGCTGCTTCTGAGCCAATATCATCCGCAGTGAGTCCGAGTTTTTTAAGCAGCGCTTTCGCTGCCGGATAGCTTTCAGGGTGGACCGGTGTCGCATCCAGCGGTTCGTCCCCATCTGCAATCCGAAGAAAACCGATACTCTGCTCGTAGGTTTTCGCTCCGAGACGCGGCACTTTTTTCAGCTGTCTGCGGTTGGTGAATTTACCTGCTTCCTCTCTCGCATTAATAATGTTTTCGGCTACACTCTTAGAAAGTCCGGAAACGTACTGCAGAAGAGAGGACGAAGCGGTATTCACATTGACTCCGACACGGTTAACGACCGTCTCTACGACAAACGTGAGACTTCCGCTCAGTTTGGACTGGGTAACATCGTGCTGGTACTGGCCGACACCGACAGATTTCGGATCGATTTTCACGAGCTCTGCGAGTGGATCCTGCAGCCGCCGGGCAATCGATACGGCACTGCGTTCTTCCACCTGAAGATCCGGAAATTCTTCTTTGGCAATTTTAGAGGCCGAGTAAACACTTGCCCCGGCTTCATTCACGATCAAGTAATACACTTCCTTGTCCAGCTGCTTCATTACTTCAGCAGTAAACTGCTCCGTTTCCCTGGAAGCTGTTCCGTTACCGATCGCAATCATTGTTACCCCGTAGTCTTCAATGAGATTTTTGACGATTTTTTCAGCTTCTTTCACTTTGTTCCATGGAGCTGTCGGATAAATTACACCGGTGTACAATTTCTTCCCGGTGTCATCCACGACTGCCAGCTTGCACCCTGTCCGGTAAGCCGGGTCGATACCGAGCACAACGTTACCTTTCAAAGGGGGCTGCAGCAGGAGCTGGCGGAGATTCTGAGAAAAGATATCAATCGCATGTTCTTCTGCTTTTTCATTCAGTTCGCTTCGTATGTCCCGTTCAATCGAGGGGTGAAGCAGCCGTTTAAAGCTGTCTTCTATCGTTTCCTTTAATAACGCTTCTACGGTAGATCTTTTTCCACCGAGCACCTGCTTTTCCAGCCAGGAAAGAATTTTTTCTGCCGGAGGATCAATTTTCACACGCAGAACATTTTCTTTTTCTCCCCGGTTTACTGCCAGGATACGGTGTGGCACCATTTTTGATACGGTTTCTTCGTACTCATAATACATCCCGAAAACTTCCTTCTCATCTTCTGTTTTCGGTTTTTTCTCTGATATCAGCTTTCCTTCTTTCCAGGTCGTGAAGCGCACGTAGCGGCGGATATCCGGATCATCAGAAAGGTATTCTGCTATAATATCTTTCGCCCCTTGAAGAGCTTCTTCCACTGTATGTACTTCCTTTTCTTCGTCCAGAAAGGAAAGGGCCTTTTCTTCCGGTTTTTCTGTCTGCGGGATGGAATAAATCCACTCTGCCAGAGGCTCCAGCCCTTTTTCTTTTGCTGTTGTGGCCCTTGTACGGCGTTTCTGTTTGTAAGGGCGGTACAGATCTTCGACTTCCTGCAGTTTAGCCGCACTGTTGATGCTCGCCTGAAATGCATCATCCAGTTTCCCCTGTTCATCTATGAGGCGGAGCACTTCTTCCTTCCGCTTCGCCAGCGCCTGAACATAGGCCCACGCATCAAGAATGGCACGAATCTGCTCTTCGTCAAGCCCGCCGGTCATTTCTTTACGGTATCTTGCAATAAAGGGGACTGTATTCCCTTCTTCGGAAAGCTCAATTACTTTCTGTACTTTTGTTTCCGGCAGTTCTGTCTGCGTATGTACAATCTGAAGATGTTCCTTATTCATTGTGATTCCTCCAATTGTGCTTCCTTTTCTCCTCTACAGTATACATGTTTCCTGCTCCCGGCTCTACGTCCCCTTTATATTTCCGGCAGGTGCAGGAGCCGCGGCCACACTTATCACAACACGAGGTTTTAATAGACCCATAAAAAAAGAGGTTATCCCGACAACTCAGGACAACCCTTTTAAAATCTACACGTAAGCTTTGCCAATCATCACTGTGGCATCATCGTCCACGTATTCAAACAGACTGGAAATTCTATCCATGATCTCCTCCGGCCTGTCCTCATAATCAAAAATCCGGTTCGCAAGCGGGTCCTGAGGAAAGCCGTCGGAATACATGCTGAAAACCATCCCCTTTTCGTAGGGCCAGGTCTGAACGCGCAGCTTCTGCTTTCTACCGGACAGGTACCCGCGCTGCGGCACAGGACGGATCATTTTCCCGTCCGGATGATAAAAATTGCAGGTGATGTTGCCTACATTGATATATTCGCACGTTTTATCGTCAATATAAATACGTAGAATCGAAAGTACAGCCCCGCGCGTTCCCCACATTTTTTCATTACACCGTTCCATCAGCGTTTTCAGGTGCAGACTATGATTGTCCGCGATGACTTCCATAGCCTGCTTGGAAGCATGCATCGCTTCCTCTCCGCTGCCCAGTCCATCAGCCACGGCAATGAGTACATAGCCATCAGCGCGGACACCGTAGTAGCCGTCCCCTGTGCACCAGTTCCCCTGCTTAGCTGTTTGATAAATACTAACGTCCGCATCCTGCAGGTGTAAGTGGTCAAACATGTTAGAAAGCCTCCGTAGGCTCGATTCGAATAGATTCACGAAGTTTCTGAAGGGCACGACGCTGAAGCCGTGACACGTGCATCTGGGAAATGCCGAGCTGCTCCCCTGTTTCCTTCTGGCTCATGTTTTCAAAATAAGTGAGCTGGAGAATCTGTTTCTCTCTCTCTGTAAGTACGGCAAAAGCTTTTTCAAGAAGAAGCTGCTGGTCGGTTTGTTCATAGCCGCCTTCATCCTGGCCGACAAGGTCCAGAAGCGTTACTGCACTTCCTTCATCGTCCGCTTCAATGGAACGGTCGACAGAAAGCGCCTGGTAACTTTTTCCCATCTCCATTGTTTCCAGAATTTCTTCTTCAGAAACGCCGAGATGCTCAGCAATTTCTTCCACGCCGGGAGAGCGCTGCAGCGTTGTCGTTAAATCTTCGACGGCACCTTTTATTTTCGGCCCGAGTTCTTTAATACGCCGCGGAACGTGAACACTCCATGTCTTGTCCCGGATAAAACGTTTAATTTCACCCACAATTGTAGGTACAGCAAAGGACTCAAAGCTTCTTCCGAACGAAGGATCGAAGCGGCGGAGCGCTGCAAGCAGACCGATCATACCGACCTGAATCAGATCCTCATCGTGACGCTGCCCCCGGGAAAATTTCCTTGCAAGAGCATGAACAAGGCTTTCGTATTCCAGCACAAGCTCCGTCTGCAGCTCTTCATCATTCGTTTCCTGGAATTCTGCAATCTTTTCCAGCATTCGCTTTTTCGATTCACTGGTGTTCTGGTGATTCTTCTGAGGCTCTTCTGCCATTCGGTTCCACCTCATCTCTTTGCAGGAACTTTGTCATAACGATCATGACGCCTTTTTCCCCGCGGATTTCTACCTCATCCATCAGTGTTTCTATCAAAAAGAGGCCGAGCCCTCCTTCCTTTAGTTCGTCAACAGGCTGGTCCTTGGATACCGGGCCGCGCTCTCTGTTGAAAAGTTCTGTATCAACTGCGCCGCCTTCATCTGCAACTACGAGCTCAAGACGGTCCTCATACACAGCAAAGTTAACATGCATATCATTTGAGGCGGATTCTTCGGTATACGCGTGGTTTACTACGTTTGTACACGCTTCTGCCACAGCGATTTTAATATCTTCAATATCATCATACGAATATCCGAGGCGGCTTGCTATTCCGGAAACAGTTAGACGAACGACACCAACATACTCCGGCTTTGCCGGAACTTTCATTTCTATATTTTCAGCTGTCTGTACCATTCCTACGCTTCCTCCCTCTTCTCTGTACCAATATCAATAACTTCATGAAGGCCGGTAATTTCAAACAATCGGCGAACGCGTTCGTTGAGGCCGGTCAGTTTCAATGTGCTGCCGGATTTTTCCGCTGCCTTTAGAGCTCCGATAAAGATTCCAAGCCCGGTACTGTCAATGTATTCTACGCCGGACAGATCAATTACGAGACGGTGATTTTCTTTTTCCGCGAGAGGGATCAATGTTTCTTTAAGTTTTGCAGCTGTATAAACGTCAACTTCCCCTGTAACCCGGGCAATACTCTCATTTTCATGTTCTTCTACCTGAATATCTAAATTCATAGTTCCCCTCCTAATAGTAAACCTCGACCTATGTTTAAACCATAAAGCCTTTACCCCCTAATCAGGGATGTAAAACCTTTCTTCTGACAATCATCAGTGTGAAATCGTCACGCAGCTGGAATTCCTGGGCTTTCTCCAGCTGATAATATACTTCATCCACGATTTCCTGCGCCGGAAGATGGCGGCGTTCCCGGATCATGTCAACAATCTGGTCCCGCTCGATAAACTCTCCGTCGATCCGGCTCTCCGTTACCCCATCCGAAAGAAAAACGATGAAGTCTCCCGGATCTAAAGGAAGCTTTTTCTCTTCGTACCTGACTTTGGGCGAAACCCCCAGTACGAGGCCTTTCGCTTCGAGTGAAAGAAAAGTATCTTCCTGTGCATTATAAATAAACCCTGGCTCGTGACCAGCGCTTGATAAGGAAAAGCTGTGCTCCTCCGGGTAATATACACCATACATCATTGTAATAAACATGTCTTCATCAATGTTTCGTTCCACGACGCGGTTCAGACTTTCCAGTACCGCTGACGGCTTCATTTGTTTATCCGTCAGTGTGTCCATCGCATATTTAATCATGGACATCGACATCGCCGCCGGCACTCCTTTTCCGATAACATCGGCCACCGCGACAGCAAGATTGCCGTGATCATCCAGGTCATAGTGGTAATAGTCACCGCTCATTTTCCCTGCAGGAACACTGACCACACCAAAATCCACTTCTTCGAGATCAACCTTTTTATCCGGAAGAAGCGTCCGCTGCATCTGGGCAGCTACGTTTAATTCAGATTCCAGCTCCTGCTGCCTGTCCCGCAGACTTTGATGCTCGCGGTAGGCTAGCCCATAGCCGATCATGACTTCCAGAAGAAGATCAAAAGAATCTTTCACTTCTTCCGGCATGTCCTGAGAGAGGTCCTCGAACACTGATACATGAAGGCTCACCGTTTCCTCCGGAGACATATCCTGTTCCATCATCTGCTTGCTGAACTGCTGGGCGTGATAAAGCGCATGTTCGCTTTTATCTTCCAGATAGCTCGTCAGCATGTCTTTATATAACTGATACATTGATACCTTCATATCCTCCAAATGACCGCACCCCCCTTATCTCAGCCATTTTATTGTGGTGATGACCGTTCCTTCGTCCTGCTCTGATTCGATACCGAATTCGTCCATCAGTCTTTTGACACCGGGAAGGCCAGCACAGAGGCCCCCGGACGTTGTAAAACCATCTTCCATGACGCGGCGGAGATCTTTGATGCCCGGCCCTTCGTCTGAAGCTATGATTTTCATTCCCCGTTTGCCTGACTCTGTGACTTCTTCTATTTTGATCTGTCCCTGATTTGCATACAGGTAAATATTCCGTGCCAGTTCGGAAATTGCAGTCGTAATTCTCGCCTGATCCACAGAGCCAAAGCCAATCTCACGAGCTAATTTTCGACCCGCCTGCCTGGCTGCTACGATGCCCCACTCACTGTTTATATCAACATGGGTCTGAACCTGCATAATTAACCCTCCAATTCGAGCTGGAGACGTTCCAACCCTTGTTCAAGGTCCAGTGCAGTCGGAACTTCATCCAGAACAATGCCCATATCGATCAGCGTAATAGCCACCGCCGGCTGGATACCGGTGAGTACAACCCGTGCACCCATCAGATTAGACATATCCACTACATCTCCGAGCACTTTAGCTATAAATGAATCGATCATTTCCACGGAAGTCAGGTCTATAACAACACCACGTGAACCTTCTTCATGAATTTTCTCAAGCACATCTTCCTGGAACCGGAGGGCAGTCTGATCGTCCAGTTCTACCTGGACAGATATCAACAAATAATCGTGTAGTTTTAAAATTGGAATCCGCAATGCTGTTCCCCCCTAAGATTCAAGTTCAACGATGTCACGCTTCGTCATCCGAAGTGCTGTTTCGACACCTTTTTTCAATGTACTTTTTGTCGGGAATTTCCCGAGATCAATGCCGAGATTGACGATTGTCTGAGCAATTTCCGGGCGGATACCTACGAGAATGCACTGGGCCCCGACGAGTCTTACCGCTTCGGAAGCCTGAATAATGTGGTGTGCAACCATTGTATCCACGACCGGCACGCCGGTTATATCAATTAAAACGACCTGCGAGCGGTGCTCAATGACACCGTCAAGAAGGTTTTCCATGATCAGCTTTGCCCGCTCAGTATCAATCGTCCCAACAAGCGGCATAACGCTGATATTTTCAAAAACCGGGATTAAAGGAGCAGAAAGCTCTTTCAAAGCCATTTTTTGAAGGAAAACAGTATTCTCCCACGATCCGGAATACTGGTTGACGAGAAGGTTTACTATTTCGTCCACCCACTCTTCGATTTCTTCGATCATGCGGAACTGATCAGCATTATCATCAGTTTCCTGAAAAATAACTTTTACGGATACTTTCCGAAATTCCTGAAGGCCCCGCGTAATGTAGTTGAGCGGCCATCCCATCTGAATAAGACGCTCGACAAATTGATTCAGCTTTTCATCGCTCACTTCGTTTTCTTCCACAGTAAGCAGCAGCTTATGGACAAAATCACGGCTGGTACTTTCGTAAACGGAAGCTGAGATGCTCTGCAGCGACTCATCTGTCCGGAATTTTTCGATCTGCTGCATCCAGCCTTCTATAATAAGGTCCTGATGCTGCAGTACATTCTCTCTTACTTTCGGGATCATGACTGTCAATTCCTCCACTCTCTGCGACTAATTATAAATCTATTATTTCACTGATTAAGGGTTTATGCAAACGTTCAATGAGGGAATGTAGTAAAAGAAACCTAAAGAATTCTGTGACGATTAGAAATTATAACACATAATTCCGCGGCAGCGGCTTAATATGCCTTCTCTTCCTTATAAAGCCAAAAAAGACCGGACAATCACACTTTGTCCGATCCTCCTGATGATATTTAAAAGTCAATAAGGCCAATACTTATATTTAATGCGTCATTCACTTTTAACATCATATTCTCATCCAGCTGCGTTATTTTATCCGTCAGCCTCTGTTTATCAATGGTTCTGATCTGCTCAAGTAAAATAACGGAATCGCGGTCAAAACCGTAGCGCTCGGCATCAATTTCCACATGAGTCGGCAGCTTGGCTTTTTGAATCTGTGCGGTTATAGCAGCAACGATGACCGTTGGGCTGAAACGGTTTCCGATATCATTCTGTATAATAAGCACAGGTCTTACTCCACCCTGCTCAGAACCTACTACAGGGGATAAGTCCGCGAAATACACGTCACCACGTTTGACAATCAACTCCGCTACACCCCGCTTACTAGGCGGTCCAGCGTGCTTTCAGCCTCCTCTTCAGCTAAAAAGGACTCCGTGGCAATGTTAAGGTTGATCTTCGCCATTTCCATATAGCCTTGCTGCATTGTTTCACGAATGTGCTCTTTTTTCTGCTCCTGTACATAGCGTGTAGCTGCATTCTGAATAAAATCGCTGCGTTCCAAGACATCCCCTCCAGTTGAAGCGTCTGGTTCAGTTGCCAACTGCTTTGGTAAGCTTATCGTCATCTCTTCATTCCCATTCATAGAAAACGAACACCTCCAAACAACTCTCTGCCTGCTTCTTTTTCAAGTCTAATCATATCATTTGACACCTTTGACTGCAAACGTCTTTTTTAAGATTCCCGAAATTCTTTCTTGTTTTTTTCACAATGAAGGCGGTTCCTACCATATTTTTAGAGAACTCGATTGTGCACAGCCGCTGTTTTTCCGTCTTTTTTCAGCACTCTCGGCACCCGGGCGCTTATAATACAGGGAATTTCATAGCTGATCGTTTCCAGCCTTGCTGCTATTTCCTCCACTGAAATAAATTCGGACCCCTGCCCGCCGATAAGTGTGACAAGCGTATCTACTGCTGCAGGATGTTCGAGCCGGATCAGCATCTGGTCCATACATATGCGGCCTACGATTGGAGCCCGGTACCCATCTACAAGTACGTCTCCTCCCTGGTTTGCCCGTATCCATCCGTCTGCGTAACCGATCGGCACTGTAGCAATCCATTCTTCTTCTGAAGCGGTATATGTCCGCCCGTAACTGATGCTTTCTCCCGCCTGGAGCTTTTTCACGTGAGTGATCCTGCTGTGCAGCGAAAAAGCTTCTTTCAGTTTGACAGGGAGAAGAGGTTTCACAGCCGGTGAAGGCGCCAGACCGTACATCGAGATTCCGACACGGACCATATTCAGCCCCGCTTCAGCATACAGGAGTGTACCTGCGCTGTTTGCAGCATGACGGCACGCGACCGGTCTGCCCAGCTCCTCTTCCAGCTCTTTCCCCATACGCCGGAATTCTTTCAGCTGTTTGAGAGTGAAATTTCGATCGAGCTCATCTGCTGCTGCCAGATGAGTGTACATCCCGGTTACTTCGATTGACGGTGCAGCGGAAACTGCTGCTGCAAAGCGGCTGATTTCTTCTTTTGATTTCATTCCTATTCTGTTCATACCGGAATCCAGTTTCGCATGGAGGGAGAGAACGGCGCCGGTTCCTGCCAGCGCATCAGACGCCTCTTTTATCCACTCGTCCTGAAAAGCTGTCAAAGCAATGTCTTTTTCTGCCGCAGTCGGTGCATCCTGCGGTCTCGTCACACCGAGAACAAGAATAGGTGCGGTAATGCCTTTTGCACGGAGATCCAGTGCCTCATCCAGCAGAGCCGTCCCTAAAAAACCGGCTCCCGCTTTCAATGCTTCTTCTGCTGTTTCTAAAGCACCGTGTCCGTACCCATTTGCTTTTACAACAGCCATAAACTCCACCGCTGCCGGCAGCGTGGAGTTAATACCCGCTACATTCTCCCGGATCGCATCCAGGTCTACTTCCGCCCATGTGTCCCGGTAAAAAACCGTCGCACTTTCCGGAGTCTTCGGCTGATTCACTGTCATTCCTCCTCCTGATTCTCTATTTCTTTCAAACTTGTTCAGCGCCGGGTGCTTTTTCCAGTCGCTGCTGAAGTTCCTTTTTCTTCGTCTGCCGTGAAAAAATCTCTGCTTTTCAGCATGCGTCCCGGTAGTTCCATTTCACAAAGTTTCAGCTCGTTTCGATAACAACATGAGCACATGCATAGTCTCTGCTGTGGGAAACCGAAAGATGGACAGTATTCGTTTCGCCTTCGGCTGTCAGTACCGGCCGGCCCTTGTCATCATTTGAAATGCCGATGTCCTTAAAGGCAAGCTCTGCACCGATTCCACACCCGCACGCTTTCGCATAAGCTTCTTTTGCTGCAAAGCGCCCGGCGAGAAACTCTGTTTTCCGCCGGTTGTAAAGAGTATCATACTTCTTTTTTTCTTTATCGGTAAGAATACGGGCGGCAAGACGCTCTCCTGCCCTTTCGACTCTTTTTAATTCGATAAGGTCAATTCCTATTCCTTTTATCACTTCCAGCCAGCCTTTCCTTTATGCTTTCTCTTTATATTCTGTGCTAAAATAAAGTCGGTATTATTTTTCTAATTATAAA
>PWLM01000252.1 GCA_003560495.1 Bacillus sp. (in: firmicutes)
AGAAGAAAGATGGAAAAAAAGCCTGCCTGAAGCTGTAAGCGGAGGCACGAGGACGTACGTGGCGGAAGAGGAAGGCAAGATCGCTGCTTTTGCTCTGGCAGGCACTACAAGAGACGCCAGGCTGCGGATGCGGTACACGGGAGAATTTTATGGCATTTATGTCCATCCTGATTTTCAAAGACAGGGGCTCGGCCGCAAGCTTCTGGAATCCTGTGCTGAACATCTTGCTTCCCAGGGACACAAAAGAGCGGCACTCTGGGTAATTGAAAATAATAAAGAGCAGCCTTTTTTTGAGAAGATGGGGGGAGAAGTGGTTTATGAAGCACCTGTAGAAATAGGTGGTAATAACTACAAAAACATTGCTTACGGATGGGAAGACATTCAAAGTCTTCTTAATCACGAAAAACTTAATTAAAGCCTTTGATGATAAAGAGTAGAAGAAAGATTTATTTAAAGGGAACTTTGAAAATAAGCTGCTGAGGCAATTTTCAGCCTTATAATGCGGTAATCCTGCATAATCTTCACAATTAAAGTTTTAATATGGCCGGCCCTCAAGTGTACTGGATACCTTGAGGGTTTTTTCTGCTCTCTCTTAGTTCTGAACGGGAGGGTGATTTTTGAACCAATATTGTAATATAAACTTTTTCCACCGGCATTTTATAAAAATTAAGCAGTGAGTTGTCTGCTATTTTTTGCGGAAACTGCTGCCTTTTTTCTTTTGGCGGAGAAGGTCCATTTTTTCTGAAACCCGGGCCTTAGCTTTTTCAGTTTCAATTTGATCGTATTTCACCGAATGAATGCTTTCTCCTCGAAAAGTAACATCGACCCAGGATCCAGCCTGAATGTTTTGAGGAAGGTCGGAACTGTCTATTACAAATTCTTTGTTTATACTCTCTATCAGTATAATTGCATAGCTCCCATCTTCTATCCGATCAACAAATCCTTTATAAGCTTCCATTGATACCTCTCCTTTATTCTGCACAGGCAAGACCTTCGGATGTGATCTCCTCAAGCCGTACTTCTCCGATTCCACTTACTCTTTCCAGGTCTTCCACACCGCTAAAAGGACGCCTATCTTTAATGTCCCGGGCCCGTGCAGGACCGACTTCATGTATCTGCTGAAGTTCCTCTATAGAAGCGCTGTTGATATCTATACAGTTTTCTGAGCTGGCTGCTTCGTTATTGCTGTTTTGTTCAGATGATGTATTTTCATCAGAGCCGGATTCATCTGCTTCTTCCTGATGTTCTACATTTCCCGAAGTATCGGAAGTGACTTCAAGTGTTTCTCCGTCAGATGAAACGATAATAGTGCCGTGTATATGCGTGGAGTATAAATCTATTCCGGCGTCTTCAACCCGTTCAATAACTTCAACATGCGGGTGTCCATATTGATTATTTTCTCCGGCTGATACGATAGCAAGCCGGGGATCGACTTCCTGAAGAAAGCTGGAGGAAGTAGAAGTACTCGAGCCGTGATGACCCAGCTTCAGTACATCAGATTCAAGACTGTGGCCTCTCGAAATCATTGCTTCTTCTGTATGTGCTTCCGCATCTCCAGTAAATAAAAAAGAAGTCTCTCCATAGGTGAATTTAGCTGAAATGGAGCCTTCATGTACATCTCCGGTAAGCTCATCCGGATTTACTATATCAATTTCAAGCGGACCTGCCTGATACGATTCTCCAGCACGGGGTTCTTCGTAAGCAGCGTCGCTTGACATTACGGCATCAATTACCCGTTCAAATGTAGCAGACTCTGTTTCATCCCCGGAAAGCCATACTTCCTCCACTTCCATGTTTTCAAGAATCATATCCATTTGCCCGATATGGTCGGCGTGGGGATGGCTTCCTATTAATATATCGATCGAATCTGTACCGTGCTCAGTTAAGTAATCCACTACATCTGTACTGTTCCAGTTTCCTGTGTCAAAAAGAATACTGTAATCGTCATTATCATCTGCGAATGTGAGCAGAGCTGCATCGGCCTGCCCGGCATCAATGTAGTGAACCTCCATGCCTTTTAAGTCTTCTGAGGAAGCAGGTTCCACTGAATTCTCCGAATTGTTCTCAGCTTCCGTCTGTTCATCGGAGGATGAGTTTGTTTTTTGTTCGTCATCTTCACTTGCAGTCTGATTAACTCCTGAATTTTCTTCAGAGGCGTTATCGGCAAAGTTCTCGGAAGTGGACCCAGATTGTTCGTTATTATTGGACTCCGCCGTACCACATGCTGCAAGTAAAAAAAGGGTGGCAGCACTGCCCAGATGCATAAAAGTTTTCATTGAACCATCCTCCTGTTTAATTCTGAATAATAGTATTTTTTTAAATAAAAAACCGTTTTTATGCACGGAAGAAGTTCTATAGCAATTACCCAGCAGATTTTTTATGTAATAAACATAAAGAATTGTTGATTATCACATGAAATTCCATTCACATCAACGTGCGTAAAGAAAAGCCCGTAATCAATATTGCAGTATGTTTATACTATTAAGTTTATCACATGCCGAATTCGCTTGGAATAGAGGGGGAGGTCCGGGAGTTTCTGCTGAAATTCTAGAAAAGGTCCAACGGGCGGCTCATCTGCCGGCAGGGAGCTGACAGCATTACTTTAATAACGTTTTATACAAAACCATTTGATTAAAAAAAGCTGCCTGAAGCCAATCTTTACTTCAGGCAGCTTTTTTAATTTTACAGCAGGAAAGATCAATGGTTGAGCGAGATCGTTCCGTCTTTAACAACTACTTCAACAGTGTTAATCTTTGCCTCATCAAGTATCAGCTCAGTGATCCGGTCCTCCAATTGATTCTGAATGGTACGACGCAGCGGTCTGGCTCCAAATTCTTTATGATAACCGAGCTCTGCCATTTTTACTTTCGCTTCGTCGGAAACTGTCAGTTTAATATGCTGTTCCTGAAGTGTTTCCTCAAGTTCTTTCAGCATAAGCTCTACTATTTCCACAAGGTGCTCCTGTTCGAGACGGTTAAATTCGATAAT
>PWLM01000183.1 GCA_003560495.1 Bacillus sp. (in: firmicutes)
AGAATACGGTCGAAGTTCTGTTTGATAACTTCCGCATTCAGCTCTTCGCCGTCATGAAACTCCACGCCTTCTCTGACAGTCACTTCCCAGACGGTGTCTTCAATCTGCTCCAGCTCTTCTGCGAGACCGTTTTCCATTTCCAGGTCTTCGTTCATATAGACGAGCCGGTCGTAAATGGCGGAGTTAATCGAGTTCGACACGTTTTCATTTGCCCCGTGCGGATCAAGCGACACCGGATTGGAGGCAATACCGAACTGCAGGTACTCATCTCCGCCTACCCGCTCTTCTTCCGCTGCTTCTTCTGTATTATTTGTATTGTTGTTTTCCTCTGCTGCATTATTTTCCGGATCGCCGGCACACGCTGCCAGCAGCACTGCTCCGGAAATCATCCCCACTGCTTTTTTCATCTTATTCCCCGCCCCTTCATTTGTTTAAACCGAGTTACCTGATAGGTTTTATATATTACATACTATTATAGAAAGGGGGAATTCGTATGTCAATCATCTGAAACAGACTGTTACGGGATGCTTTATTTCTTTTTATTCAAACTGCTGGTGAAAAGTTTGTCCACTGTGGTGCCCAGTTCGAAAGCTATATCGAAAGCTAACTGCAGCGTCGGGTCATACTTGTCGTTTTCAATTGCATTGATCGTCTGCCGGGATACATTACAGCGTCTGGCCAGCTCCGCCTGGGACAGCTTCGCTGAACTTCTGATTTCTTTAATGCTGTTTTTCATTTAACCACCATACTTTTTCCCGTGCACGAGCAGGGTGCCGAGGTAGATAATTGAAATGACGGTTAGGAAGGTCAACGGCGAGATGGCAGGACCCGCCCCTCCCAGAATGGTGGCAATCAGCGACTGCCCCACATAAAGGATCAGCGTTCCCACTACGACGATAAAAGCGTAGGACTGTGCTTTCATCTTAATAAACTGTTTTCTTTCATCCCCTTTTTGAGAAAGATGGGCAATTAAGATCCATCCCCCGGCTATGAGCAATAAAATCGAATAAACGATTTTCACCCAATCCATATGTAACGCCTCCTCACGAATAAATGTCAAAAGTATTTGACACTTATTAGTATAGCGTCGCCTTTGGACATGTCAAATACTTTTGACATGTCCAGTGAAAGAACTGTCGATTACCTTGAAAATAAAAATAAATGGCAGCTTACGTTTCCATGGAGAGGCTTTCCGAGCGGGCCGGCCTCAGCTAATGCTCTCCTCCTTTTGTCGGTCAGAATGGATCTTTGGCTCGACCTTCATCGCTCCGGATTCCCTCCATGTCCACTACAGCTTACGGTATGAAAAACAGAGCAGGCTCAAACGATAGAGGCTTTTTGGGTGAAATTATTTTTTATCAGATATAACTTAGTTTCACCAAATGTGCGTAAGAACCTGAAGCTGTAACAGAGCTTTCATAAAAAGCCTGTTTCCAAAAAGATGGAGAACAGGGCTTCAGTTTCTATTTTTTTGTTCGCGGGGCTCGTGCCGCCGGGTATTCCGTCAAATAGTTCAATTGCATTTATATCTGCGGCAGAATATCCCGCAAAAGAATTTCCGGTGAGCCAGTCAAATCAGCCTTTTCGGGAACTATATTCTATATGATGTGTTGAATACATCGGAACTGTTTAGTCGGAAGTTTTCCTAAAGGTTAGAAGGAAATCGTGTTCCCAGTTGTCTTAATCGGCTGATTTTTCCCATACCCCTTCAATGAGATCCAGTGTATCATTGAATTCTCCTTTGAAACGCTGGTGAAAACCAGGGTTATTCCGCCACTGTTTCCATACGTTTTTATCTAAAGTCATGTTATAGAGGCGGTCGATGCCCCTCGAGTCAAAATAATGCATTTTAAACAGAGCTATATCTGCATCAAATCCGATAATAATCAGACTTTCCGGCGCGCCCGGATCCTTCAGCTTTGTTTTTTGAATGAGAAAATGCCCGCCTTTCATCCATTCGAATGCTGTTTCTCCGTGAATTTTTTCTGTCCCGGGATGAGGAAAGACGATTTCGATGTCCCAGATTCCTTCAAGAATTTCCAGCCGTTCCATCGCTGAACCCGAATCAAGTGAATTCATAAGGCTTTCCTCCATTCTTTTTATAACAAACCAATTTTCACCTGATTATATCCGTGATAAGTAGGTTTTACGGCATACCTATCCACTCCTGTTTAATGTAAAGCAGTTTTTGTTCGAAAACCCGTCTGAAAATAATGGAACTCTATTCATGCTCGTGCGGACGGCTCCCGGTCAGATCTTCGAGAAGCTGCGCTCCTTCTTCTGAACCGGCCGCAGGTACTGCTGTTTCCACCGGCTCCCCGGTTTCAGGGTGATGATGCTGGACAACGGCCTCCGTGAATGATTCATCGATAATCACAGTGAACGGCCGGACGGCTTCCCCATCGCGGACGACGGCGTGGATCCGCTGCTGATGAAACTCTCCTCGGACTCCGGCGCCGCCGGTGAGTGACGTTCCGTCCCAGTAAACGTCGATCTCCACCTGGTCAGGAGCGAAAAAAACGTGCCGCAGCTCTCCGCGTCCGCGCAGAAAAGCAGGCAGAGCCTCCAAATGAAAAGTGAGGTGCTCTGGTGAATAAGTGCCTGTAATTGTCATTTCTTCTTCGAAAGTATCGTCCACGGCAAACATGACGGCATTTCCTTCAATATGTATTTCTTCTGCCGGCTCCCGGACCATCAGCCAGACGAGCACTCCGATTGCTAGAAGTACTACTGCTCCTGTCAGTACGCGCATCCCATTCTCACCTTTCTTCTACGCTGAACGTTTTGTCCACAGGGATTTCCCTGCTTTCCCCCTCTTCATCTGTAAACCGGGCTTCTGCTTCTATCGTGTAACTGCCTTCGGCCAGTTCTTCCCGGGTGATTTCGTTTATATTGATTTCTTCTGTGATCGATTCTCCGGAAGCGAGTTCTGCGTTTTGAGACAACGTATCAATCATCGTTCCTTCGTCCACATCGTTATCATC
>PWLM01000150.1 GCA_003560495.1 Bacillus sp. (in: firmicutes)
CCAGGCATACACGGAAAACAAAGAACTGCCGGTGAATGTAGTCGATTACGAAGCTGGTTATTAAGTCCGTCTTTCTTAACAAATGTAACTATTAAAAAACACCACTAAAAGGGTGTTTTTTCTTTTTATTATTAGTCAGCTTCAGCTCTGCTTGACGAAATACTTCGTCTGGCGTAATATTAGGGAACGAAGTAATTTGCGGAGATGGAAAGGTGTTTATATATAATGGAACGTAATACAGAAGAAATCGTCGGCTATCAGCTTGGGCTGGTGGCCCATTTACTGCAGAATAAACATAATCGCAGCCTGGCCGCACATGGACTGACCCGGGCCCAGGTGAAAGTTCTTTCGCTCTTGCAGCGGTACGGTACACAGAGCCAATCGGAACTTCAGAAACGGCTGTATATTCAGCCTTCTACGATGAACGGCATTGTGGAGTCCCTTACAAAAAATGAACTTGTGGAAAAACAGGAAAGTGGAAAAGACCGCAGGCAGAAGATGATCGCTTTGACAGATAAAGGGGGCAACCTGGAAGAAACACTCTGGCAGGAAGCACTGACGGCAGATGAAGAGCTTACCGCCTGTTTATCGGAAAAAGATCGGGAAATGCTTCTTGAAATACTGAAAGGCATGAAGGAGCGCCTGCAGGAAGATTTGGAGGAATAACGCTATGGATCAAAAAAAGCAGAGTACGCGCCTCGGCTCGGAGCCTATTCCGAAGCTGCTCCGGAGTTTATCTATTCCGGCGATTATCGGCATGCTCGTCATGTCTTTATACAACGTCGTCGATACGATTTTTATTTCCTTTTTCGTCGGAATCGACGGCGTCGCAGCCGTGACACTTGCCTTTCCAATTATGATTATTATGATGGCAGTCGCCGCTGCGCTCGGTATGGGCGGAGCCTCAGTTATTTCGCGGCGGCTTGGAGAAAAAAGAGAAAAAGAAGCAAATCGGGTATTCAGTAACATCATTACACTCGTGCTCATTACCGGAGTGCTGGGAGTGATAGCTTCCTATACGGTGCTTGAACCAACACTTACGATATTCGGCGCAACGCCGGGAATATTTGATCTGGCAGTGGAATACATCTTTCCTATTACAATGGCTACGATCTTTTTTACGTTCGCCTTCACAACAAACGCCATTATACGCTCGGAGGGACACGCCCGTTTTGCAATGATGACGATGATTATCCCCTCTGTACTGAACATTATTCTGGATCCGATATTTATCGTTCTGCTGGATATGGGAGTTCAGGGGGCGTCTATAGCTACTGTTATTTCCCAGGGGAGCATCTCATTTATCGTTCTTCACTATTTTTTAAGCGGCAAAAGTTCCCTGTATATCCGTTTGAGTGAAATGACACCACAGCTCCGGATAGTAAAAGAAGTTGTTACGGTAGGGCTTCCGGCGTTTGCCCGGCAGGTTGCCGGAAGTGTAATGATGATTGCAATCAATGCAATGCTCATTCAATACGGCGGGGAGTTCTATGTCGGGGTGTTCGGTATTATGCAGCGGGTTGCCATGATTACACTTATGCCGATGATGGGTATTCTCCAGGGGATGCAGCCGATCATTGGTTATAATTACGGGGCGGAACAGTTCGGAAGGATGAGGGAAGTTATCATCCTCGGCCTCAAGGTGGTTACGGCATTTTCCATAACGATTTTCGCACTGGCGATGCTCATACCGGATTTAATGCTTTCTGTTTTTACGACAGATCCGGACGTTATCCAGGCAGGTACCGAAGGAATGCGGATCATTTTTGCTGCTGCTTTTCTTATTGGTGTTCAGGTGATCAGCGGCGGGCTGTACCAGGCTCTCGGTAAATCAAGGCCCGCACTTGTTCTGTCCATGTCAAGACAGGTACTTTTCCTTATTCCGCTTGTTCTTATTCTTCCACCGTTTATCGGGGTCTGGGGAGTGTGGCTTGCCTTTCCGCTCGCAGATATTCTCGCTTTTGCTCTCTCGGCTTATTTCCTCTACCGGGACAGGGAACTATTCTTTCAGAAAAAGGACCAGAATAGTGAAGAAAAAGATCCGGTCAGCAGCGTATCCTGAATACAGCAGTCCGATAGAAAAAGAAAGCTGTCCTTTAAAGCAGGCCAGCTTTCTTTCGTCTTCAGGCAGTTATTTTCGGCAGACAGCTATCCCGATCGGATAATGCAGGCCGTCTCTTTTAAAAGGCTCAAAACTGACACCGTTCTGATAATAAAAAGTCACTTCTTTAAAGGCGAAAGCTTTATTTCGGCACAGTCGTCTGAATTCCTCTTCGGTCAGCTGGAAGTAATGAAATGGAGAACTGCAAGGTTCATTTCTCCCTGCGCCGAAAGGAGTGGATAGTACAAGAGTACCTCCCGGCGTGACAAGGTTACTGAGTCTCCCCATAGCCTCGTAGTCATCCGGTACGTGCTCCAGTGTTTCAAAGGAAAGTACCGTATCGAATGTGCCGATTTTTTCCGGAAGGGAAGGATCGAGAAGATCTCCCTGCTTGTAGGTGACGCGGGGGTGATAGTAGGCTCCCCGCGCATATTCGACGGTGGCACTGTCCAGGTCAACGCCTACAGCTTCTGTTACCTCCCGTTTCCTCCGCTTAGCCATCAGCTTTGTACCGTAGCCGCTTCCACAGGCAATATCCAGAAGGCGGTCTCTCGCGTAAGGCATAGCGAAATGATAGCGTGCCAGATGTTCCAGCCACATAGCATTGTCTGCTTTCATATACTCAGGAATGACTCGTTCTCCGGTATCTTCGAGCATGGTAAGCACCGCTTTCTTTGAAAAGTCAGTTTCAGTATAACACACAGAGATAATGAAAAGAGGAAGGCTTCTTTCGCGTGAGGGAAAGGTTTGCATCCCGGCGGCCGCTCTTTTCTGAAACGGCCGTTTTGCCAGAGCAGGGAAGTTTCATCATTATAGACGAGTTTTCTGTCATTACAGGAGATGATTAATAGTTATTGGAGATTTATAGTCATTAAGAAGGTTATTAATCATGATAAACTATGTTTTAATCCTTATAATTCCGTCTCCGGAGGGAACTAATCATCACAGTCCCGTCACTAATCATGAGGATTCAGTATCAACAAGGATGAGTCAGAAGGGTGGTTCCACTTCCATAAAAAAAGAGCCGCCCACAAGTAAAGGGCGGCTCCAGGGGTTATTTCACCATGAGTACTGGTGCTTTGACGTACTTTATTACCTTGTGGCTTACGCTGCCGAGTACCATTGTCTGAACGGTGCTCAAACCACGGCTTCCGAGAATCAGCGCATCGTAGGCACCGTTATTCGCATGCTCAATAATTGCTTCGGCTGACCCGTCTTTTCCGTGAAGCATAGTCGTTTCGACAGGAATATTTTTCGATTGAATCATTTCTTCGAATTCTTTCAGCATTCTCTTTCGTTTCATGGAAGCACTGTCGGAATCCCCGTAGTGAAGAACGTCGGATTTTGATTTGCTGCCCGGTACGACATAAAGGATCTCGATGGAAGAGCATTCCGAAAGTCCGGCAAGCTCCAGAGCTTTTTCAGTGGCGCGGCGGCTGTGTTCCGAGCCATCCACGGCAAGAAGCAGATTTTTAAACATAGACATGTCCTCCTATTAATGACCGGAGGCTTTACTTAATCCACCGATCTTCTTCATCAGTTCAGAACTCTCCTTATTAAGGCCGGTAACAGTAACTTCAATATTCCGAAGACCGTATTTGTGCTCGATTTTATCAATTGCCCCGGCAGCAGAGTCATCCCAGAGATGAGCGTTTGTTACATCTAAGATAACATGACGCGTGTCTGCATCAAAGTCAATCTTTTCGACGAAGTCCTGTACAGAAGCAAAGAACAGCTGTCCGTGAATTTCGTACGTAAGCGTCTTTGTTTTTCTGTCGAAGTGCTTTTCCACTTCCACTTTGGAAACCTTCCATGCAAAGAATATGGCACTGAGAATTACTCCGGCGAACACGCCAATAGCGAGATCGTGCGTATAAACAACTGTCGCAACGACAGTGACCATTACAATCGCGTCTGTTCTCGGCAGCTTATGGATGTTTGTCAGAGAAGACCAGTCAAACGTACCGATAGAAACCATAATCATAACGCCGGCGAGAGCAGCCATCGGAATCTGAACGACCCAGTTTCCGAGAACGAGGATAAGAAACATGAGGAATACCCCGGCGACGAGCGAGGATAATCTTCCCGTGCCTCCGGATTTTACGTTAATGACCGACTGGCCGATCATGGCACAGCCTGCCATTCCGCCGAAGAAACCGGTCGTTACATTAGCAATTCCCTGGCCACGGCTTTCCTTATTTTTATCGCTTTCTGTGTCCGTCATATCATCTACAATCGAAGCAGTAAGAAGTGATTCCAAAATCCCCACCATTGCAAGCGCGAGAGAATAAGGAAAAATAATAGCGAGTGTTTCAAAATTCAACGGGATTTCCGGAATAAGGAATACCGGCAGCGTTGCAGGGAGCGCTCCCATATCCCCGACAGTTCTAACGCCAAAGTTCATCGTAATCGCAATTGCTGTAACAACGACAATCGCTACGAGCGTTGAAGGTACTGCTTTCGTAAAACGCGGCAGGATGTAGATGATCGCAAGTGTAAGTGCTACGAGAGCATACATAACCCACGTTTCATTAACAAAATGCTGCAGCTGGGATGTGAAGATCAGTATCGCAAGCGCGTTCACGAAGCCTACCATTACAGAACGGGGAACGAATTTCATTAAGGCAGCCAGCTTGAATACACCGAATATAATCTGCAGAATACCTGTCAGAATCGTTGCCGCAAGCAGGTATTCCAGCCCGTGCTCCGCAACGAGCGTGATCATTAACAGCGCCATCGCTCCTGTAGCTGCGGAAATCATACCAGGACGCCCGCCGACAAAGGAAATAATTACAGCGATGGAGAAACTGGCGTACAGGCCGACCATTGGATCGACCCCTGCGATAATGGAAAAAGCGATTGCCTCCGGAATCAGCGCAAGCGCGACCACGAGCCCGGCCATCACATCTCCCTTCACATTGCCAAACCACTCATTTTTCAATTTTTCTACCGTAGTCAACATCTGCACCTCTTTCATATTTTTGTTTTGTTCTATGACTAAAAAAACGGGGCTTTTTAAGATGAGTCCGCTGATGCCGGGAAGCAAGCGTGAGCTCGCTGCCGGAGAAAAACAGGCGGTGTTTTTCGTCGATATCAGACAGAAGGCATAAAAAAAAGCAGGCCCGGATGTTCAGTTGTGGATCCTTCCAAGAAAGATCCGGTCCGTAGAGAACAAAAAGAGTATAACAGGTTCCTCTGAAAATACAAAACGCCGTGTAAGCGTCAATCATATATATATATCTTTTATATACTAGTTATTTCTCTCTTTAACTGCTGTTTTTAATTTGTTGAAAAAAGTTCACAACTGAAGCGTTTAAACAGAAAGAAAAGTGGGAAAAATAATATTTTATTGGTATAGATAACTAAATATATTTTTATTATAAAGAGGAGCGGCGGGATATGAAAAAAGCTTTCCATAGAAGGTGGAAAGATAAAGTCCATCTGCTGCATGGTGATGCAGAAGATCCGGAAGAAGAAGGAAAAGGTATGAGGACTTGATTCAAAGCCTTGGGGGTGTCAACGTTCAGGTGCTTGAAATGGCGAGAACGATCATGTTGGATTAATAAACCTGGAAGTGTGATCGGCCGGCAGAACATCAGTAGTTCCGCTGGCATCATTCACGATAGAAACGAACGCCCGGTGTTTTTCAGTCTGCACTTTTAAAAGCAGGTATGAAATATTGTAAACGATTTCAATTATCCGTTAATTTGGAAAAATTGTGTTGATTTAGGATAATGATTGTGATACTATCATCTGTGTAAAAGGTTTGAATTCGGAAACATTCTTCGGCCTCGTTTGAAAGCAGGCAAGTAATGGTTCACGAGATTCAAAGATTTCAGGCAAGGAGGCCGATTTATTATGACAGGTAAAGTAAAATGGTTTAACGCTGAAAAAGGATTTGGATTTATCGAGCGTGAAGACGGGGACGATGTATTCGTACATTTCTCTGCAATTCAGGCAGAAGGATTCAAAACGCTTGAAGAAGGTCAGGACGTTGAATTCGAAATCGTAGAAGGAAACCGCGGACCGCAGGCTTCTAACGTAGTAGCACTGTAAAAACTCCTGCGGAACAAATACAAACAGCAGGAAGCTGTTCCCATGCAGGCCTTACACAGGCCGAAGGGAACAGCTTTTTTGTGTTATAGATGGTGGTGAAAGCCGCTGCAGCTATTCATAACGAAGAGGACAAAATATTGGTAAACTTATTGTTTTAAAAGGGCGTTCGAATTGCTGTAGACGTGTCTTCTGCTCTTCGGTCTTGGCAGGGGAGCGTCGGCTTTACAACTTGCCAGCAGTCAATGAAACCCAGCCTGCAAATAAACCATTTCATAAGCAGTCCAGTGAACGGCACAATTTTTACTATTGCTTTTTTTACAGTTGTCTTCTATAAATAAAGAAAAGAGTCTGACAGAAAGGAGGGTTTATTTATATGGTAACAATTAACGATATAGCGAGGCGCGCGGGTGTATCCAGAACGACAGTCTCGCGATTTATAAACGAGTCCGGATATGTCAGCGAAAAAGCAAGAGAAAATATCAGCCGTGTTATTGAAGCGACAGGGTATGTGCCAAGTGAGCAGGCTAAGTCACTTCGATTAAAGCGGACGAAAGTTATTGGAGTAGTCATTCCGAAGATAAGCACGGAAACAATGAGCCGGGTAGTAAACGGTATGGATGAAGTTCTGCAGCAGGAAGGGTATCAAATACTGCTGGCCAGCTCCAGTCTTGATAAAGAAAAAGAAATTGAGCAGCTGAAGCTTTTGGAGAGCAGAAGAGTAGACGGAATTATACTTGTAGCAACAAACCGGGAACCGGAACTGCTGGAAGCAGTCAAACATTTGAGTGTACCCGTGGTAGCTGTAGGCCAGCACCTGCCTGACATATCGTCCGTTGTTTATAATGATTACGAAGCGGCTAAATCGCTGACGGAAGAAATTTTACGTGCCGGACATACGAAAATAGGTTTTATAGGCGTAGATGAAGCAGATTATTCCGTTGGAGTTCTCCGTAAAAAAGGATTCCTTGATGCATTAAAAGAAAACGGCTGTTCAGTGGAAAGCGGGTGGATGCAGACAGCTTCCTTCAGCATTTCGGCTGGTGAAGAAGCAGCTGCCAGACTGCTGGAACAGTCAGAAACACTTCCGACAGCTGTACTGGCTGTTACAGACAGGTTGGCAGTTGGAGCGATGCAGACGCTTCGAAAAAAGGGCTTCGATCTTCCGGGTGAGATGGCTGTAGCAGGGATGGGAGCATCAGATATGTCAGCCTACGTTACCCCGGCTTTAACAACGGTAGACTACTACTATGAAGAAGCCGGAAAAGTATCTGCTGAGATTTTATTAAAAGCGATTGCTGGCCATGCAAAAAAAGTCGAAAAATCACAAATGGACTATAGACTTTTAAAACGGGATAGTTTACGATAAACATGGAACCGATTACATTGCTTTTTATTTTCATTGTGGAATCGATCACACATGTCTGTTGAACAAGGGTTAGTGTGCATTTATTTTAGAAAGGGGATATTATCATGGCTGATGAAAATCGCAGGATAGCGGAAGAACTAGTACAGGCTGTCGGCGGGGAAGAAAACATATCTTCCATAGCCCACTGTGCTACAAGACTTCGGATCATGGTAAAGGACAAAGAAAAAATCGACCAGGACCGCGTAGAAAATCTCGACAAAGTAAAAGGAGCTTTCTACAATGCCGGTCAGTTTCAGGTGATTTTCGGAACCGGAACGGTTAACCGTATCCATGAGCAGATGGTTGCCATAGGAATGCCGGAAGCTTCCAAGTCCGAACAGAAAGAAGAAACAAAAAAACAGGGCAATTGGCTGCAGCGGCTGCTCCGCACGTTCGGTGATATTTTCGTACCGATTATTCCGGTACTTGTTGCAACGGGTCTTTTCATGGGTTTCCGCGGACTTATTACAAACATTTTTCCAGGAGCACTGCCGGATAACTTTCTTTTATACACAGAAGTATTAACGGATACAGCGTTCGCCTTTCTCCCGGCGCTCGTCGCATGGTCAGCCTTCCGGGTATTCGGGGGCAGTCCGGTTATCGGTATCGTTCTTGGTTTAATGCTCGTTAACCCGGCACTGCCGAATGCTTACGAAGTGGGTGCCGGAGATATTGATCCGCTGTATTTCTTCGGGTTTATACCTGTCATCGGCTATCAGGGATCGGTACTGCCGGCATTTATCGCTGGTTACGTAGGGGCGAAGCTGGAAAAATGGCTCCGTCAGCGTGTGCCGGAAGCATTGGATTTAATACTCACGCCGTTCCTGACGCTTCTCATTATGATTACAGCAGCCCTGTTCGTATTAGGGCCGATCTTTTCAGCGGTGGAAGCTGGAATTATGGGTGGAGCAAACTTTGTACTTGATCTTCCATTTGGAATCAGCGGTCTGATTATCGGTGGTCTTCACCAGGTTATCGTTATTACGGGTGTCCATCACATATTCAATCTGTTTGAAATCCAGCTGCTTGCAGACAACGGACTCAACCCGTTCAACGCACTGATTACGGCTGGTATTGCTGCCCAGGGTGGTGCAGCTCTTGCAGTCGGTCTTAAAACAAAGTCTAAGAAACTGAAGGCACTGGCACTGCCATCATCTCTTTCCGCGTTTCTCGGTATTACCGAGCCGGCGATCTTTGGTGTAAACCTTCGTTACATCAAGCCGTTTGTTCTTGCACTGGTCGGTGGTGCAGCAGGTGGTTTCTTTGCCTCCCTGTTCAATCTGCAGGCGACAGGCATGGCGATTACGGTCATACCAGGAACTCTGCTTTACGTAGAATCGGCGGTTACGCTTATTCTGTATATTCTTACAAACCTTATTGCAGCAGGGGTTGCCTTTGCCTTAACCTGGCTCTTCGGCTTCTCTGACGATATGCTCGATTAATCATAAAACAAGCCTCCGGAAATTTTTCCGGAGGCTTGTTGATGTTTTAATGAAGCAGTTTGTTTGCTGAATCAGCGCTTGTCTTTATCTTTTGAACTGGAGCGTCTGTCTGGTTTAGTTTCATCCTCACCAAGCTGCTCTTCAAGGTCATCACGCAGGTCTTCATAAATTTTTTCTTTAAACTCTTCATATACTTCGTCTTTAATATCGTCATAAACTTCGTCTTTTACCTGCTCATACACTTCTTCCTTCATTTCCTCGTACACTTCATCTGTCAGGAAGTCTTCCCGCATGTTTTCTTTGAAGTCGTCCTTAATTTCGTCCCGGACGTCTTCTTTCATATCATCGTAGACATTTTCCTTCATGCCGCCGTATACTTCGTCTTTAACGCGCCGGCGTTCATTTTTACGGCTGCGCAGACTTTCAACTTTCAAGTCCCTGCTCATCATAATCAGCAATGAAAAGATCATAACAATCATTATAATCGCAAATGGCAGGGCGGCGACAATGGAGGCGGTCTGCAGCCCCTCCAGCCCACCGCTCAGCAGCAGCACACTTGCTGTACCAGCGATAAGGAAGCCCCAGATTACTTTTATCGAAAGTTTCGGGCTCAGACTTCCGCTGCTCGTCATCGCTCCGAGAACGTAGGAAGCAGAGTCGGCAGAAGTAATAAAGAAAATAATGATCAGTATAATAGCAAGCGTACTTGTTATAGCAGCAAGCGGCAGTTCACCGAGGGTCGTAAACAGAGCCAGCTCCACTTCTTCCATAACGAGGTCTCCGATCAGTTCATTTCCCCCAAGAATAAGGTCGAGTGCCGTACCTCCAAAGGCGGTGAACCAAAGCGCCGCCAGCAGTGATGGTACGATCAGAACACCGGCAACGAATTCCCGGATCGTACGGCCGCGGGAAATACGGGCAATAAAGATACCCATAAACGGTGCCCAGGAAATATGCCATGCCCAGAAAAATATCGTATTATTACCGAGCCATTCCCCGTCACCAAAAGGATCAAGGTCCAGGCTCATCGACATGACATTCGACATGTAGCCGCCGATGGTTGTAACAAAGTTCTGGGCAATGAAAAGCGTAGGCCCTACAATAATTACAAACAAAAGGAGAAGTGCAGCTATTACCAGGTTGATAGAACTCAAAATCCGGATCCCTTTATTTACTCCGGTAGCTGCAGAGAAAATGAATAGTACAGTAACGATAGCGATAATCGTCATCTGGGTCATTGCCGTATTTTCAATTCCCTCGAATAAGTATGAAAAACCTCCGGATATCTGCAGGGCGCTTAAGCCGAAGGTAGTGGCTACCCCGGTGGAAGTAGCGAGAACTGCCAGCGTATCAATTCCTTTACCGAACGCACCGTAAGCTTTATCACCGAGAATCGGGTGAAAAGCAGAACTGATGAGTGCCGGCTGGTCTTTACGAAACTGAACGTAAGCAAGCGTCAGGGCTACAAGAGAAAAGATAGCCCACGGGTGAAGTGCCCAATGAAACACCCCGTAACGGAGGCCGGCTGTCGCAAGTGTCCCTTCACCTGCTCCGACGTAGTCAGGATGAGGGTCAAAGAAATAAAGAACTGGTTCAGCGACTCCCCAGAACACGAAGCCCACTCCGATACCGGCTGCAAAAAGCATGCCGATCCAGGTGAAAAAATTATACTCCGGCTTTTCATCTTCTTTACCGAGCCTCAGTTTTCCAAATGGACTGACAGCAAGAAAAAGTACGAAAGCAATAAAAAAGGCGGTGGACAGCATATAAAACCATCCGAAATTATTTAACGTAAATGCAAGGCCCTGACTGGACCGTGCTTCCAGGGATTCCGGTCCAAGAAATCCCCAAAGTACAAACGCAGCCACCAGCGGAGCT
The DNA here is from genome assembly GCA_003560495.1 of Bacillus sp. (in: firmicutes). GTDB lineage: Bacteria > Bacillota > Bacilli > Bacillales > Salisediminibacteriaceae > Alkalicoccus. The sequence goes on from PWLM01000150.1 coordinate 10,883, forward strand.
GAAATGAAAAAGACAATGCTTGGTTTCTTCGTTTCGTACGAATAATGATCGCTCATAAATGTAAGCATATCCGCGCAGAGCGCGGATACTTCCCCCTTTCGGTATGTAATGACGGAGCTGTGGATTTGAAAAAAAGAGCCGACATTTATCTTACTGTTAAATTCCCCTAATGTCTACTCGGGAAAACACATATTTGAAACATCTGGCATAATTGTTATAAATGATTAGGAAAAGAAGGAAAATAACAGGCCTATCGATAATTAAGAAGGAGGCAGGAATAAGAGACTGTCAAAAGAAGGAATATTACTTTCTGAAAGTGGCCAGGGAATTAAATCAATTGGAAAGGAGAAACTAATGGCTGAATTTGATGATTTTTTAAAGCTCGATATCCGTATTGGTACGATTATAGAAGTAGGAGAACTCGAAAAAGCGAGAGTTCCATCATTGAAAATGAAAATTGATTTTGGAGAAGAAATTGGTATCCGCCAGTCCAGTGCGCAGATTACTAAGCGCTATGAGACGGGGCAGCTGAAAGGAAAGCAGGTCACTGCAGTGGTGAATTTTCCTCCCCGGAGGATTGCGGGATTTTCCTCTGAAGTGCTTGTCCTGGGAGGAATACCTGGTGAAGGGGACGTGGTGCTTCTGAAGCCGGATGAGCCAGTGCCCAACGGTACAAAAATCGGATAAAAAAGGCCGTCTCAGGAATGAGACGGCCTTCCAGGCTGTTTATAAAGTGTTTTTTATACATGCCTATGCATTTCCCTGCTTTCGCCTCCGCAGGACACTTTCCGGGCGGGCCGGCTTCAGCTAATTTCTTCCTCTCCATGCTCGGAAGAAATGGA
>PWLM01000100.1 GCA_003560495.1 Bacillus sp. (in: firmicutes)
CATTTTTTCTTCAGAATAAGCTTTTCTGACAACGACTTCTTCTGACCCGAAACGGTCAAAGTCAAACGCATGCAGCGGCTGTCCGTATTCAAGCAGTACATAGTTTGTTACATCCACCACGTTGTTCAGCGGACGGACACCGGAAGCCATCAGAGCTGTCTGCAGCCAGAGAGGGGATTCTTTGATAGTGACTCCCTGAATCATACCGGCTCCATAATATGGATTGGCTTCTTTATCCTCCACTGTCACTTTAACGACTTCGGAAGCTTTCTTAGCTGATACCGTTACCGGCGCCTCCGGGAGTTTCACCTGCCGTCCCAGTACAGCCGCTATTTCATATGCTGTTCCAAGGACACTCAGACAGTCGGAGCGGTTCGGAGTCAGGTCGAGCTCAAGCACCGTGTCGTTCAGTCCGAGAGCTTCCTTTGCATCACTTCCGGGTTCCCGTTTTTCAGGGAAAGCAAAAATGCCTTCACTGTACTTTTTCGGAACGACTTTCCCTTCAAAACCGAGTTCCTGGAGCGAACAGATCATTCCTTCCGACCGCTGGCCGCGAAGTTTCGCCTTTTTTATTTTCACACCGCCCGGAAGCCTTCCTCCGACACGGGCGACAGCGACAAGCTGCCCCTCTGCTACGTTCGGAGCACCGCACACAATCTGCAGCGGTTCTTCTTCTGCCACGTCCACACGGCATACTTTCAGTTTATCGGCATCGGGATGCTGATCGCAGGAAAGCACCTTACCAACGGTCAGGCTTTTTACTTCCGACCCTAGTTCCTCTACAGCATCCACCTCTACGCCGTGGAGCGTCAGCTCGTCTGCCAGCTGCTGTGGAGTAATATCTGATATATCTACATAGTTACTTAGCCATTGATAGGAAATTAACAAAACGGTATCCTCCTTCTTTGTGATTACTCGCGGGTGAACTGTTCCAGAAAACGTGCGTCATTCGTATAGAAATGTCTGATATCGTCGATGCCGTACTTAAGCATTGCGAATCGCTCCACTCCCATACCGAAAGCAAATCCGGAATATTTCTCCGGATCAAATCCGCCCATTTCCAGTACGTTCGGATGTACCATTCCGGCACCGAGAACTTCAATCCAGCCGGTTCCCTTGCACGTCCGGCATCCTTCTCCGCCGCAGAGAGCACAGGAAATGTCCAGCTCTGCGGACGGCTCTGTAAACGGAAAGAAACTTGGACGAAGCCGGATTTTCCGGTCTTCCCCGAAATAACTTTTTACGAATGCTTCAAAAATCCCCTTCAAGTCGCTCATACGGATGCCCTCATCTACAACGAGACCTTCAATCTGCATAAACTGGTGGGAGTGCGTTGCATCGTCTTCGTCACGTCGGTATACCTTTCCTGGACAAATAATTTTGACCGGTCCGCGGCCTTCATGCTTTTCCATCGTTCTCACCTGTACCGGAGAAGTCTGGGTGCGCAGAAGAAGATCAGACGTAATAAAAAATGTATCCTGCATGTCCCGTGCCGGATGGTGTTTCGGCAGGTTCAGTGATTCGAAATTATAGTAATCGGTTTCCACTTCCGGTCCTTCCGCCACCTGGAAGCCCATTCCGGTAAAAACATCTTCAATCCGTTCCACAACAGAAGTAAGCGGATGAGGGCTTCCTTTTTTTACCGGACGCCCCGGAAGCGTCACATCGATGCTTTCTTTTTTCAGCTGCTCCGTTACAGCTGCCTGTTCCAAAACTGATTCTTTCTGCTCGATCAGCTGCTGCAGATTTTCGCGTACTTCATTTGCTTTCTGTCCCACTACCGGCCGCTCTTCTTTAGACAGCTTCCCCATGCTTTTCATTACTTCTGTAATCGGTCCTTTTTTACCTAAGTATGCGACACGCACCTGCTGCAGCTCATCAAGCGTATTTGCTTCCTCTATTTTTGCTGCTGCTTCTCCGTGCAGTTCCTGTAATCGTTCCAACATGCTTTTCTGCCTCCTTTATTCATAAAAAAAAGCCTTTCTCCCCCTTTATCAAGGGACGAAAGACTCGCGGTACCACCCTTATTAACGGAGCCCAAGGCTCCATTCACTTCATTGGCAACGAAGGATAACGGTCTTCTGCCGGGGCATCTTAACGGCTTCCGCCGTTTTCCGATGCCGACTCCAGAGTGAATTCAGCGCACCTTTTAAGCTGTGCTTACAGTCGGGGACACAGCCTCCCTGTTAAAAGATGATCAACCGCCTACTATGCTCTTTCTACGTCATAATTTGTCGTATGCAGATTATTATATAAGGTTTGAGGAGTCATTTCAATTTCTTTTTTATCAGTCTCCCCGGAGATGGTAAATCAGGATTCCGGCTGCGACACTGACATTCAGTGAATCTGATCTTCCGTGAACCGGAATGTAGAGGTTATGGTCGGTTTGTTCCAGAAGGGAAGGATCTACACCGCTTCCTTCATTCCCCATTAACAAAGCAAATGATTCCTGCGGGGCGATCGCCGAGTACGTGCTGCCGTTTAAGCTTGTACCGAATACAGGTACTCTGTTGGCACGGCAGTGTTCCACCGCTTCCGAAAGATCCATCTGCTGGACAGGTATATAAAAAAGAGCTCCCTGGGTGGAGCGGACTACTTTTCCGTTGTAAGGATCCGCACAGCCACTGCCGAATACAACTCCCTGAAGACCTGCCGCCTCTGCTGTGCGAACGAGATTCCCAAGATTCCCCGGGTCCTGAATCCGGTCGAGAAACAAATATCTGCCGGATTCAAACAGCATATTTTCTGGAGGCGGCTTTTCACACACAGCAATCATTCCCTGTGGTGTTTCGGTTTCCGCAAGTTCCTGGAATACACGCTCTGTTACGCGGACAACTTCAACCTCCGTGACTGACCACTCTTTTGGGAGTTCCCTGTCTTCTACTACAATAATTTCTTTTACATTAATGTTGGATTTAAGCGCTTCTTCCACAAGGTGCTCCCCTTCAACAAGAAACAGCCCGGAACGGTCTCTTTCCCGCTTCCGCTGAAGTTTTTTCCAGGCTTTAATTCTCGGGTTCTGTGCCGATGCAATAGGTTCCACGTTTTTCTCCCCCCTCGCAGGTTATACTGTTAATCGTCCCGTCGGAAATTCCCCATGACCTGCATGCTCTGACCGATACTGACGAAAGCATCCGGATCAATTTCCTGGAGCACGCCGCGGATTACTTCCAGTTCGTATCGTGTAATTACAGTATACAATACTTTTTTATCTTCGCGGGAATAGGCTCCCTGTCCGTCGATAATCGTCACTCCGCGCACGAGATTATCAAGGAATGCCTGGCGGACCTCTTCCCCTTTGCTTGTTACTACCATCAAATTAAGTTTTACGTGCCGGGTGTGGATTCGATCGATTACAATACCCGTTATATAGATGGAAAGCATCGTGTAGAGTGCGAGCTCCCATCCGAAGAAAAACCCGGAAATGAGGACGACAATTGAGTTGAGTCCGAAAATCATGCCTCCGAGAGGAACATCCCATTTCTTTATTAATATCAAACTGACAACATCAAATCCGCCTGTTGAGCTGTAAAAGCGGATGATCAGCCCAATACCGACACCGGTTAAGACACCGCCCCATACGGAGGATAAAAGAGCATCCCCTGTTACTTCCACAATAGGAATATAGAGCATGGATACGGAAGTGACAGCTACTGATATAATACTGTTTATAATAAATTCCTTCCCAAGTTTCATCCAGCCGAGGACGATGATCGGGATATTCAGGATAATAATCCAGAAACCACTGTTTACAGGTGTTAAAAGACCAAATATCATCGCAATACCAGTCACGCCTCCTGTTAGTACTTCATGCGGCAGCAGGAAGACGTTAAAGGTAAAGCCGAGCAGGATAGATGATGCGACTATAATGGATAGTTTTACGAAATAGTTATTCATTGCCGACCCTCATTTCTCCGGTGAATTAGCACAAGTATGCATTATAGGCAACTTACCCTTATTCGTCAACAGCAGAGCAATCAGTAATTAAACAGCTGCTGTTCAAGTGTGCGGAAGATGACAGGACTTGACGCTCTCTCCTGTTTTCTCTCCGCCTTCCATACCCATAGAAGCCGATACAGTAAACTTCCTCAGGGCCTGTTCGAAAACGGGAAATCCGTCTCTCGACTTCAAAAACTTCCAGGCTTTGTGATCTTTCTGCCACGTATATCCACGAGCGTAGCGATGACGCTTTGAAATATCAATGCCGATGATCAGCGTGTGTCCCTGGACTTGATTGATCCGATCATTTCGATTATGATTCATATAGGATTCTCCTTATGATGGTTTTTGGTTTCGCAGCTGTATCATATAGGAGGATCTTTTTTTATGTCCAGAGGTGTCAGACGAACCTGACAGGAATACTCTGAGGCGGGAGAGGGCGAGCTGAAGAGCCGTTCAGGCGGAAGAAATCAGCTGAATCCGACCCACCCGAAAAGTATCCTGCGGAGACGAAACCAAGGAAGCGCCATACGTGTGAATCAATTTCACACTAGATTTTTATAATTATTTTAACGAACATTTTATCCATTTATTAAGTAAGTAGTCGTATATAAAATCATATGATTGAAACGGCAGACGGTGACTCCGGCGGGAGAAAGCGAAGTCTGAAAATCCATTCTTCCAGTGTAGATCACTGGAAGAATTAGTTGAAGACGAGCCCCGCGGAAAGCGTCCGTCTGAAGTGGAAATCATTCACAATGTTCGAAAATCCCTGTCTTAAAGCGACTTATAAAATTGACTCGTATGTATAAAAAACACTTAATAAACAGCCTGAAAACCGCATCCGGAGACCGGATGCGGTTTTATGATCAGTCAAATGTAATACGGTTTACTGTTTCACGGTCCATTTTTTTAATCACTTCGACGATCAGCTCCACGGCATTTTCAAAATCGTCGCGGTGAAGAATTGCTGCGTGCGTGTGAATATAGCGGGTTGCTACTGTGATGGACAGTGCAGGAACTCCGTTGGCTGTCAGATGGATAGCTCCGGAATCTGTTCCTCCACCCGGTACCGCATCAAACTGATACGGAATTTCTCTGCTGTCTGCAGTATCTGTCACAAAATCACGCAGCCCTTTATGAGAGACCATGGACGCGTCATACATAATAATCTGCGGTCCGTCCCCCATTTTAGCGAGCGCATCTTTGTCGCTGACCCCCGGTGTATCACCAGCAATGCCGACGTCAACTCCAAATCCGATGTCAGGCTGTATATGATGGGCTGAAGTACGGGCTCCTCGCAGACCAACTTCCTCCTGTACCGTACCTACACCGTAAACTGTGTTTGGATGATCCACATCCTTCAGACGGCGGAGCACTTCAATTGCGATGGCACAGCCGATCCGGTTATCCCACGCTTTCGCCATCAAATATTTTTCGTTTTTCATAATAGTAAAATCGCATACAGGTACGACAGAATCGCCGGGGCGGACGCCGAATGACTCTGCTTCCTCTTTGTCAGCTGCCCCAATGTCGATAAACATTTCTTTCACATTCACCGATTTTTTACGTGCTTCCGGAGCCAGAATGTGGGGAGGTTTGGAACCGATCACTCCCGGAATCGAACCATTTCTCGTCATGACCGTTACGCGCTGGGCGAGCATCACCTGTTCCCACCAGCCGCCTACGGTCTGGAATTTCAAGAAGCCGTTGTCGTCAATATTTGTTATCATAAACCCGATTTCATCGAGATGGCCGGCGACCATGATCTTCGGCCCTTCTGCATCGGATCCTGTTTTTTTGGCGATCAGGCTTCCGAGGTGGTCTGTTTCTACTTTATCAGCAAATGGTTCGATGTATCGTTTCATTACTTCACGCGGTTCCCGCTCGTTTCCTGGAATACCGTTCGCGTCCGTCAGCTCTTTAAGCATTTTCAGCATTTCTTCCATAGTTTCCGCCTCCTGTAAGCGCTATTTTTATGTACCATTACTCAGTATACCGTTTTTTTGCGTGCATCTCAATTTATTCCGGGGATCGAATTAATAATTATTATCCTGACGGGAATAATTTTCTTTGTTCTTGCTTTCATAGGCTTCCAGTACGTCGTCCCACGTGTACCCCAGCAGTCCCGCCAAAGATATATACGCCTGGAAAGTCTCTTGATAAGCTTTGCTGTGTTTTTCTTTGTAAAGGGAAGAAGTCAAATTAGTTAATTCGAGAAAGGCTGCTGTCTTTTCTTTCTCTGTCCCTTCTCCCCTAGTATTTTCTGATTGATCGAACTCCGGCTTTTCAGAAAGGGTATTACCTATAGACAGGAGAAAATGAAGTCCGTCGACGTATTCTTCCAGAATAACCGCTTTATCAGAAGGCCCTTTACTGCTCCAGAATTTAAAGCAGCGCACTTCATTGGCAAGTTCTCCGGTTTCCACTATAAAAGCAAGAAGCTTTTCCTCCAGAACTTCATCCGCGGTAACATTCCGCTTTTCCTCTATATAGGTGTCCAGCTCTCTCTGTTTTTGAAAAAGGTCCGCCATATTCACTTTTATCCCCGCTTTCCAAGACTTCGTTATACAGTGAAACTTTCTTTCGATTATATCGTAACATACAAGAGATGATTCTTTGCAGCTTCTACAGGGAACAGTATTAATAATACTGTATTAAATTGTATTGCCGGCTGCTGGAAGACATTCTGCAGCTTCCTCCGGATTAATTTTATGAAGATAGTTTTTGGTCTGCAGGAGAAGCGGCAGGCGACTTTCACAAACAACCCGGGGCTTTAACAGAGACACTCTTGTAAAAACATTGCACCATGATGAATGAAAATGTCCTTTTATAGTCATGTAACCTCCTTTCTAAGTAGAAGGTATGAAACATGTTTAGACGGGAGACCCTGCTCTGTCATTCTTACCGTTAGCTGTAATGGACATGGGGGACTCCGAGGCGACAAAGGCTGCGCGGAAGAAATTAGCTTTAGCTGAAGCCGGCCCGCCCGGAAGCCTCCCTATGGAAACGCAGGCGGCCGGTTCTTACTTATCTACTTTAGTTTCAAGGTAGCCAATTAAAAAAACAAACGACCGATGTCCTAAAGAAGGAGAGATGAAGATGTTTACCGTGATGATATTTCAGTTGTTCCTTCTCCTTGCTGTAGGTATTATTATTTACAGCGTTATTAAATATCTGCTCGATCCGCGGCGGAAACTGGAACGGGCCCGCCGGCATGAAGATTTTTATGTTTTGGATGATTCCGACAATGTCCGGAAAAACATTTTCCTTACCGTCCGGGGGGCTATGTTTGAAGGAGAAAAATTTCTTGGTACGAGCGATGGTTCTGTGGAAGTAACATCCATTCTTGTTCGGACAGAAGACTATGATCAGCTCCGCGGAATGACCGGGCAGGATTTTCATGCTATCGAAAAAGAGCTGACCGTCCGCTATCCGAAAGCTTCTATTGAATGGTCTCTTCCTATCGCTGATTTAATGAGACGGCTTGATGAACAAAAAAAATAAAAAACTCCGGCTGAAACAGATCTCTTCCTACACAGAAGAAATCCGTCGTTCACAGCCGGAGTTTTTTTATGCTTTTTTCTCTATGGTTTTAACCTGGTTTTCTTTTCGCCCAAGGATAACAAAAACGGCTCCCAGCATTCCGACAAGAAGCAGTGCATAGCCCCATGCAAGCTCCACCAGCATATGACCAAACCCGGTGAATACTACCGCCGGGCCGATGACACCGATAATGGAAAAATACATATACCGCTGAAAATTCGAAGTCATTTCCATTATATATAAAGATAGAAGGTGAAAATGAATGAATGGCATCATACGAAGAATTATAATCTGTCCCGGCGTCATATCCCGGTCGTTAAACACTTTTTTCTTCAGACGTGCTACCCTCTCCCGGAATTTAGGGAAATAGTTTACGATTCCGTAAAATACGGCACACATCAGACTCAGTCCAATAATTGAGTAAATGCTTCCTGCTACAAAACCGAAAAAGTAGCCTCCTGCCATACAAACAAGCACTACCGGAAGGAAAATAAGCGGCCGGATAAGGTGCAGTATAATAAATATGAGCGGAGCAAGCCAGCCTGCATATTCAATTGCTTCAAAAACACTATCCTGCACGTTTTCCATCAGCTTTCCTCCTCCTTAATACATCCAGTATATGATGCCGGCTGCCTGCAGTACAGCGAGCAGCGGCAGGACTATCCGAAATTTTAAAACCCTCGTCTTATGGCGAATCAGCCGGGAAACGATGAGCATAGACGGCGCGGCTCCGAAAAAAGCCCATGTCAGCAGTGATTTTTCAGAGACCCTTCTTTTTCTTTTCACAGCTTTTTGTTTATCTATGTAAAAAATAAAGCTGCCGGCGGCGTTGATGGCACACCATATATATAACAGTTCCATTTTCCCCGGCTCCTCTGCATGAAAAAAGGGCCCTTCCGGATCATCCAGTGTCCGGAAGCTGCCCCATTGCATTATTTACTTAAGGTTTTCTTTTGCTTTTGCAGCAAGATCAGCGAAACCTTTTTCGTCGTTTACAGCAAGATCAGCAAGCATCTTGCGGTTCATGTCGATGCCGGCTGTCTTAAGTCCGTGCATCAGACGATTGTAGGAAAGGCCGTTAATGCGGGCCGCAGCGTTGATCCGCGTAATCCAGAGCTTACGGAAGTCACGCTTTTTCTGACGACGGTCGCGGTACGCGTACATGTGGGACTTCATTACCTGGTCCTTCGCTGTACGGAACAGACGGTGTTTGGAACCTGTGTAACCTTTCGCTAATTTTAATACTCTTTTACGACGACGACGGGCTGTATATCCGCCTTTTACTCGAGCCATCGTAATCCCTCCTCTAATGTTTTATTTATAAAAGCTTGCCGGTTGATTACTGAACCATGTCGTTGATGCGCTTCTGATCGCCTTTAGCTACAAGAGAAGATTTGCGCAGTTTACGCTTCTGCTTCTGGGACTTGTTCGCAGCGAGGTGGCTTGTGAAGCCGTGGCCGCGCTTAAGCTTGCCTGTACCTGTTCTCTTAAAACGTTTTGATGCACCGCTGTGCGTCTTCATTTTTGGCATGTTGAACATCCTTCCTGTGCATAATTAGTTGTTGTTGTCGGTGAATATAATTACTGGCCGTATGGTGAAGTACGGTCTTTATTTTTCGTTTTCTGCGTTCGGCGCAAGAATAAGGAACATGCTGCGCCCTTCCATTTTAGGCTTTGATTCAATTGTGGAGACATCTTTACACTCTTCAGCGAGGCGCATAAGCACGTCACGTCCGAGCTCGGAGTGGGTAATCGCACGTCCGCGGAAACGGATCGCTGCTTTTACCTTATCCCCTTTAGTAAGAAATTTACGCGCGTTACGAAGCTTCGTGTTGAAATCATGTTCTTCAATGTTCGGGCTGAGCCGAACTTCCTTGACGTTGATGATTTTCTGCTTCTTACGGGCATCTTTTTCTTTCTTCTGCTGTTCAAAACGGTACTTTCCGTAGTCCATAATACGACATACGGGCGGTTTAGCGTTCGGCGCAACCATTACCAGGTCCAGGTCGGCATTGCGGGCCATGTCCAATGCTTCCTGCTTGCTTTTTACGCCGATTTGATCGCCGTCAGCACCAATCAGTCGAACTTCGCGGGCACGAATGTTTTCGTTTACGAACATATCTTTACTAATATTGAGCCACCTCCATGATTATTGCGGAGCAAAGCAAGATATTTGCCAGCCGGCGCTTTTCTGCGCCAACAAAAAAAGTGCGGGGGATAAACCGCCCACACTTCTGCCATCGTTGCCGAATCAGTAACCTGTACGTGTCTTAACGAATCAGGTGAGAAGCGGGCGCTTCTTCTTGCTTTGATTTCCGTATAATGTTCACCAACTCAATATACCAGACAGCCCATACCGTGTCAATGCTTTAATTACTCACCGCTTAAATACATAAAAATCTTTTCATTTCAGGTAAAGAAGACAGCTTTTACCGATATTAATAAAAAACCCCTAAAACTGAAACCATCAGACTGCGTGTGCTATGATGAAAAATATTCAAAATAAATACTTAGATGGTGATTATTATATGATGAAAAGCGAAAATTTAATAGCTTCCGGCGGTTTCATAGTTATAGTTTCACTGGCATTTCCCTGGATTCATATTCCTTATGGGAGCATATCAGGCTGGAACTCGGAAGGTGCAATCCTGTTGGCGGCTATCGCTTATCCAGTACTGGCCTCTTATTATTTAATAAACGGCGTGCACAGGATCTGGGGCTTCATATCAATGGGCGCAGGATTCCTCATCACCTTAACTTTTTTGGTCAGCACTATTTCAGAATCCGGGGCAGCACCTGCATCCGGACTGTTTATTGCCGTTTTCGGCCTGGCTGTTATTACTAGGGGCATTAGTAAAGATAACCAGACAGTGAAGAGTTCCAGTGCAGACTGAATACCTCGTTTTCAATCCTGGCTGCGCTTCGATAAATCCACCTGCACGCAGGAGAAGATTATTTCCATACCACATGAGAGTCACCGATGAATCCGCATGAAGCAATATTCTGTCCCCCCTCTCTCAATTCCGTTGAAAGCAGGAGATGCTCCATCTAATTAACCATGGCTGCCAAGAGAAGTGGAACAAAACGATTCATTCTGCCAGCAGAAATTTTCGGCTTACATATAGAAATAAGCTCAATCCGCCAAAAACCAAATATAGTTTTTATTAACAAATATTTCAATTTAATGATATGATGGCACTAGTTCTATATAGAGATATTAATAGGGGGAATCATTTTTGGAAAAAGGAAAGAAAATTCTTGCTGCCGGGGTAGTTGTCACCTTCATTTCGCTCTTTTTTACCTGGATTAACGTTCTTATTGTTAATCTATCCGGATTTTCGTCAGATGCAGTCTTTCTGCTGGCGGCAATTGTTTATCCGGCAGTGGCGGTTTTCCTCAAAAAGCGGATAAATAAAATCGGAGGATTTGTTTCTGTTGGTGCCGGAGTACTGCTTATTTTGTATTTTCTTGCAGTTATCGCTTCGGAACCTATGGCCAGTCCTGCATCAGGGCCATTCGTAGCTGCTGTTGGACTTGGTATTATTGCATATGGAATTATTAAAGATACAGGAATTCCCTCGGAAACTGTTCCGTCTGCCTGATTCAGCTTTCAAATTCGCACTTATCAGCTCTGTCAGCTTCGTCAGGGTAAAACGGAAGATTTTTTGCAGTCTAAGAAGACTCAGCTTCCATGAAACGATTTCTAACGCCACATCCCTGCGCTGCCACAAGAAACGCCGTCACCTCTATGGAAAGAAAACGGCCGGGGCCTGCACCGTTTTTAAAATTTATAGCACCATGAAAAAAGCTGCCCTTATCGATATTTTGATCGATTAAGGGCAGCTTTCTATGCGTTAATCAGCTTTTAATTCCACTGCCTGCTTCATATGTTCCACGAATTTCTCCAGACTCATTTCTTCTGTTTCCTGCTGGCCGTAGCGTCGTACATTCACGCCTTCTGCTTCAATTTCCTTATCACCCAGGACGAGCAGATACGGAATCTTTTTCATCTGGGCTTCCCGGATTTTATAGCCGAGCTTTTCGCCGCGTGTGTCAATTTCCACACGGACTCCTGCTCTGCGGAGTTTATCCTCCACTTTCTTCACATAATCGAGATGCACGTCGCTGACAGGGATTGCTTTAACCTGCACCGGTGCAAGCCACGTCG
>PWLM01000175.1 GCA_003560495.1 Bacillus sp. (in: firmicutes)
ATGCTAGATTATTTTAAATCACCAAGATGGTGAATTTTCAGAGTCCTACCAAATCGGTAGGACTCTTTTTATAAAAGAATTCTAGCTGTTTTACTCCTTTAGACTTTCGGATTTAAGGATAAGGAATCCGGCGAATCAGATGTAGAAATCCCGGGGTTAAATTTTTAATATGATATTTAATTTTAATATGAAATAGCTTCAGGTAATGTGTTATTGTTTGCTCAATACATTGAATAATAGGGTTATATATATATATATAATGGCTTAAACTGAAAATTTGAAATCAAGAATAATAACAATATTTGGCAGGTGATGGATTGGGATGTACCTTTGCATCGGTTGACTATTAGTATTTCCTATTGTGCTCATTAAGGAAATGTAAGTAGTTTATAGGTCATTATAGGGTATAAGAAGACGTAAAATTTAGGTATTGTTGTTGTCAAACTACTGAGTAGCATTGCGCAGTGGTTTGATGATTTCTTTGATAATCAACGAATTATTTAATATTAAAAACTTAATCTCATGAAAATTATTGACAAACTAGTTAAAAAGGGTGCTGCTATTGCGTCCTTGACAGCCAAATGCTCCGTCCCTTTGATGGTTCTTTTGGTTGCTTTCCTGTTTTCCTCTTCTGAGATTGTTGCTCAACAATCAGAAAGGAACTTTTCAGCGAGTACTTATGAAAGCGTATTGGATGCAATAAAGGGCGAAGCTCTTGATATGCGCTTGGAGGCTCGTGATGATGCACCTGATGGTGATTTTGTGGCTCAATACCTCGCAGAGTACTTCAACAGTGTGTGGCATGAATTTACACAAACTGCCGACATTGAGCATGCATTTTTTCTTCCTGGCTTTACTAGAATGAGATTGTCAGCAACAAAGTAGGTGTCCCTTCTGTAAATATTTGTTTTTTTTTAGAAAAAAATAAAGCAAATTTAAGTCACGAAAAACATTCTATTTGAATGGTTTATGGATATGTTAAAAATTTTAATTGATTTTTTTAGCTGTTGGATGTGAATGTTTTTATAGCATGCTTCGTTGCATTGTTATTAAAAAGATTCAATATCTTTAAAGGGATGTATCCTCTTAACGAAGATGATACAGACTTTGAATAAAATAAATCCAAAATTATGAAGCAGAAGTTTAGAGCGGTATGCCTTAGACATGGGCTGCTTGTGTTTACCCTTTTCTTTGTCTTTAAATCATTGCCAGTCAGTGGTCAGGTGGATTGCAACAATGCGATGGTGCAAAATGACCATGTGCTTAATGAAGTTGATAGTGAGTTGATTAACCTACTCCAGGGTGGAACCGATTATGGGAACATTGTGAATTCTGATCTGGAATCTTTTGCTCAGATTGATCTTCAAGCTGCAGCGGCCGGTGTCTCGCTCGCCCGGGTTAAGAAGGTAGAGGGCACATATCCCTCCGGCAGAAGGGTAGGTTTTGTGATAGAAACGGTTGGTGGACTGTTGTCAACTGATTTGGCGGAGAGCCTGACTCTGAGAACCAGACTGGATGGCGATATACAGGAGTCTATTACATTCAGTGGCTCATCGGGATTGCTCGGTATAGGGCTTTTAGCAGGTGATGACCCCAAGAGAAGACTGACCCTGGAAACTACGGAGGAATTTGATGAGGTGGAATTGGTGTTGTCCTCCACTGTATCGGTTTCCCTCGACGGCTTTCGGATATACTACGCTTTTGAAGAGGACCCCTCCTGCGATGCCGATTGCCAAACTCCTATAATCCTGGATAATTTTCCTAATGTGACGGCTGAATGTAACTCGACATTTTCATTATCCTCCTGCAGCAATGCAAGCAATGTGATATCGAATGACCTGGATGCCAATGGTACAATGTCGATTTTGTTGATTGGTGGAGAACCCTCCATACGCGTAAACATCAATGAAACACAACCTGCGGGTTCGGAGGTTGGTTTTGTAGTAGAGAATCCCAGCTTATTGGGGCTGTTGGATCTCGATCTACTTGATAACATAACCCTTGAGACACTTGATTCAGGTGGAGATGTGGAAGAATCATTTAACGCCGGTGGTTTATTGAATGTCGGATTGCTTCCCGGCACAACCGACAGGATTGTGGTCAGTTTTCCCACCACTGAGGAATACAGTCAGGTTCGGATTCAAATGGGAGGGGTTTTGGAGACTTTATTTGTTTACTATGCCTTTATCCGCTATGACGACGATGGAGACGGGGTGCCCAATTGCATAGACAAGTGCGATGGGGGTGATGACAATATATTGAATTTGGCGGGCGAGCCTTTGGATTGCAATCCGGAGTGCGAATTAGATCCCGGTTACGATATACTGGTTTGTGCGCTGGGCTCAGATGGCACCGCGCAGCTGCCTCCTGCAGGAGCAGGTCAAAACTGGGCTGCAGAGTCCGGCAACCCATCACCCGCTTCCATCAACAACAGTGGAGAAATCAGTGGATTGGATGAATTGGGAGTCTATGAATTTACCCTCTCAGATACCATATGTGAATTTACGATTGAAGTCAACTACACTTTTGGGGACCTGGATGCGGAATGCAACAATCCACTGGTGGGGAATGATGTGGCAATTGGCAATCCATCCAACTGTCAATTGTGCAATGACCCGGATGCAGAGAATGTGATTTCTACGAATTTGGATGAGTTTGTGTCTTATAGCTCCTTGTTAAATATTGGAGTTGGAGCGATACCTCTTATTTCTGTAGTGGATACGGTAAATGTTCATGAGGCGGGTGCTCAGGCGGGTTTCGTTGTTTCACTTGAGGGTTTATTGAATGTTGGGGTGGTGGGTAATTTTTCATTACAGACGCGATTGGATGGGAGTGTTCAAGAGACTGTAGGACTAACTGTTGCCAATGCCCAAGTACTTCCCGGGATGGCCGGTCAGCAGCGCTTGTTTTTTACTACTTCGATGGATTTCAACGAGATAGTATTGATTTATGAAGGCATCAATGTTTCAGCCATCGATGTGATACATGTATTTTATGCATTTACAGAGCCTGAGGGTTGTACGACGGAGTCCGGGCTTGAAGGCCTTTGCCTGGATCCGCTGATTGCTTCATCTGATTTCAGGGCGAGTATAAATTACGAACGTACCGGATTTACAGGAGCAGTATGTGCTTTGTGTAATATGAGCAACTTATCAGCCCTTGTGGATGAGGATTTTGACAGTGGGGCTGAGATTGACCTGGATGTTGGAGTTTTGGTCAGTGCAGGCTTGTCTGTTAAATTACAAAGAGTAATCGAGGCAGGGAATCAGGCAGGATTTGTTGTGCAGGGCAGTGATGACCTTTTGGATGTAGGGGTTTTAGGAGACATTGAGTTAGAGACGTATCTTGATGGGGTATTACAAGAATCGGTTGTTGCCTCTGATGGAGCAGTGGGGGTGGTTTTAGTAGGCGGTGCTACTGAGCGAGCAGTACTGGCTATGCCCACCGAGGAAGATTTTGATGAGCTTAGATTGGTGATAAATTCCCCTGTGGCCGCTAATGTGTTGACGAGCGGATTTACAGTGTATTATGGATTTGTGCGAGGGGATGCCGATGGTGATGGGGTTCCTGATTGTATAGACAAGTGTTGTGCCGGTCCGGATAATGAAGACTCTATCGGCGATGGCATACCCGATGCTTGCGACCTCCCCTCAGTGGCAGTTAATGATACGGTTCAAATGGATTTCAGTCCCACCGGACAGGATTCTATTGTTATTGATGTATTGGCGAACGACACCATAGGGCCGTTGGGTATTGACGACGCTGGCATTCAAATTGTGAGTAGTCCCAACAACGGTATGGCAAATGTGAATGACAATGACACACCGGAGGATCCATTAGATGACCTATTGGTTTACTACCCGGATAGTTGTTTTACAGGATTTGACACAGTCATATACCGGATATGCAATATTATAGGTACATGTACTGAGGCCATTGTAGAAATTGATGTGAGACCGGCAGCGAGACCTTCACTCACCATTTCCGGGGTAGATGAGTGTATTGGAGACAGTGACACTTATGAGGTTGAGTTTTTATCCAATGGATCACATATACTGACAAGTTCCGGTCAGGTTGATGGCAACAGAGTCATTGACATTCCCACTGATGAGTCCCTGCAATTGATAGCATCCAATAGCCTGGAATGCGAATTCGATACGGAGGCTTCCATTGAAGCACCGGACAGTTGTCAGGTAGAATGTAACTACCCATCAGTTTGGGTTGGCAATGGAGTATGTGATGAATTGGATGGGTTGACTTACACATTCCCTTATTCAGTTTATAGTGAGGATGTTTCAGTAGATGTTTCAACTGGTGTTTTGAATGGGGATTCTACAGCGAGCGCTGATGTCGGTGAAGATGTAATTATTACTTTTTCATCCGGTCAATGCTCCACTTCCATTACAGTGCAAAGCCCCGAAGATTGCCTGGATATTTGCAACACCCCGCAGTTCAGTGCCACAGGACCTGTTTGCAGCGGGGTTGATGAATTCACCTACGAGGTGAGATACGTCGAGGTATCAGGCCTTGCAGTAAATGCTGATTTTGGCAACAATGACCCCTCATCTGGCCTGGTAACTGATATACCTATAGATGAGGATGTCACCCTATCAGTTCTTGGAGAAGTTTGTTCCAGCGAAGAATTGACCATTGGAGGTCCTGACAGGTGCCCCGGTAGCTTTGACCTTATGGTTCTGCTGCAAGGTGCGCTTATAAATGAAGATGATACATTGATGAGGGATGACCTCAGACAAGAAGGGCTCCTACCCAACGGAGATCCCTATACCATCTCTGAGAATGTGCGGTTTTCCAATTTCGGTTCCGGAGGCAGGGTTTTTGCCGGGACTGATGTCTTTACCGAAAATAGTGGCACGCCCCAGGCAATTGTCGATTGGATATTTGTGGAATTGCGGGATGAGAACGACCATTCGAATATTCTTGAGACGAGAGCAGCACTTGTAACCAGAGAGGGGAAAATAGTTGAGGCAAGAGATGGTGAGAGCTCTCTTGCCATTCCAGTTCACCCCAATGAATCTTATTTTATTTCGGTCAAGCACCGAAACCACCTGGGAATAATGACAGCAAATCCCATTGCTGTTAATTCCGGGGATGTGTCGATTGACTTCAGAGAAATTGATCCATCTGATTTGTATTTTGACCCTGCCATCCCTGGGTTTGAAGGCTTCCAACAAGCGCCTGACATATTATTTAATGGAAAGTACGCCCTTTGGGGTGGAGATGCCAATTCCGATGGTCAACTACTTTTAGGTGGGACCGATGGGGACAATGTATTTATTAATGAATTTGTAGAGGATGTAAATCCCAGTGTTGATAAAGAGGGTAAACTTACTTTTATCCCCCCCGTGATTTATGACAGCAGGGATTTGAATATGGATGGAAAAGTCCTCTCGTCGGGTGAGAAGAACGACATTAGGATACTGCTATTTAATATTATTAATTTGTCTGATGAGATTGAATCCGCGCCGGATTTAAATTGGCCGGATTTTACAGAACAAATTCCTGACTAGAGAAGGCTAAAGATGAGAATAGGAGCCTGGAAATTAATAAATTCAAAAGAAAACAAATGAAAACTATTTCTGCACAATTTTTTGTCCTGATTACAACCTTTGTGTTTTTTGGGTATGGCGCGATTGCTCAGGCCCCATGTTCTGATGCAAATGTTGACCTGACTTTGAAGTACGATAAGGATGCAAATGTTTTTGAGGTCTATGGTAGGTCGGATACTACAATGGATGTATTTCAATCGTTTGAGGGCAATGTAATCACGGTAATTATGCCGGAAGAGGTGTCCAACAGTCCCGTAACCATGGTTCAAAGCTCCGGCTTGTTCGGAACTTGGGGAGCGCAAACCCCTATTTTCTCACCACCCATGGCACCGGATATAGATGTTCATCCTTTTAGGTTGGATATTCCCGACTTTAACTTTAGCATGGTTGAGGATGAGGAGTTTCTTATGTTTTCCTTTCAGCTCCCGGATGTATGTGCACCGGAAGGACTGCGGTTGCACATTAAAGGACAGGACCCTCACGATGAACCCGGATTCCCATATAGTACTGAGAATTTTCTTGCCGTACAAATAGAACCCGGGTTTACAAGTCCCATTTGTGATATTTTTAATGAAAATTATGACAATGATGGCACCGAGGAATCTATGATTGCCACTATTTTTCCCGGGGACACGCTAATCTGTACTACGGCGATTTTGCAGGTTGAACAGCTTGGTGATGATGCTGCATTGATTGAGTGGTCAACGGATGGACCCGGTGTATTTGACGATGAGAATGCCCAGCTCACCACAGTGTCAAACCTGGAGGATGGCGATAGAATATTTTTGTTTGCAGAGAACGCATTTGGATGTGCTGCAGAAGACTCAATTACTATCAATACTGAATTGTGTTGTCCTGCTGTTTTTATAACAGATGTGGTTTCAATAGACAGTAGATGTGATCAAGCTACCGGGAGTGCAACTATCCAGGTAAGTGGAAGTGATGAAGGTTATTACTTTGTCTGGATAGATAGCAACGGCGATACAACGTCTGTTACTAACCAAATCGAAGATGTTTCCCCTGGGGTTTATACTGCTTTTGTAAGAGCAGATATCGATGGTTGCCCAATAGAGGACTCTGTTTCCGTTGCGATTGGAGCGCTTGAGGGCCCAAACGTTTCACTGGTTTCTGTTTCTGAAGCCACTTGTGAAAGTTCAGATGGCAGTGCAGAAATTGAAGTTTCCGGAGGCTTACAGCCCTACAGCTTTGAATGGAGCGATGGCAGTTCAGATCAAAATCTCAGCGATGCTTTAGCAGGGATGTACAATGTCACGGTAACAGATGCCAACGGCTGTGACCAAACTCTCGCCGTGGAAGTTGGCAGCAATAGTGGCAGTTTAGACGTAAATCTCGACCCGGTAGATGCTGCATGTGGAGAAGACGATGGGTCTATTTTAGCAACTCCCACAGGGGGGCAGGCACCCTTTGAATACGAATGGAGCGATGGCAGCACCAGTGATGAGATTACTGATCTCAGTCCCGGTGTTTACACAGTAACCGTAACCGATGACAACGGCTGTGTTGCGATTGAGTCGGCTGTTATCAGTGATAGTGACGGTCCTAATTTGTCTATTGATGCAGTGACAGATGTAGATTGTTTTGGAAGTGCCACGGGATCTATTGAAGTATCCTCCACAGATACTGAAGTTAATTTTTCCGTTGTTGATGCACAGGGACAATTGGTTGGAACCGGTGAATTAGTTGAAGATTTAATTCCCGGTGTTTATTCTGTTTTTGCCACGGATGATCAAGGATGCAGAACTGTAGAACTCGTTGAAATAGAGCAACCGGACGCTCCGCTCTTTCTCGCGTTTACTTCCTCTGAGGAGGCCAATTGTGAAAGTGGCTTTGGCAGTATAGGAATTAGTGTTTCCGGAGGTACTTCTCCGTATTCTGTTCTGTGGAGCAATGGTGCTGAAACTATGAACCTGTCCGGTATCGAAGCAGATGAGTACTCGGTTACTGTAACCGATGATAATGATTGTACCATAACCGGTGAATTCACCCTGGAGGAAGAGCAGGATTGTTGTCCTGTGGTGCAAATTGAAGGAGCTGCAGTTACAGATAGTGAATGTCTGGACAATACAGGAAGAGCTGCGGTCGAGGTAAACGGTAGTGATGATGGATACATATTTAGGTGGGAAGATAGCGATGGTATTACCGTTAGTACTGACAGCCTTGTCACATCCCTTGAAGCAGGGGTTTACACGGTTTTTGTCCAGCCTGATGTAATGGGTTGTGAACAGGAGGATAGCCTCCAGGTAGTTGTTGGAACGCTTCAGGGACCCTCAATATCTGTAGATGTGGTTAATGATGCAACTTGCCTGATGGAAGATGGTTCTGTTGAAATTTCTGTGAGTGGAGGAGCTGAGCCCTATGAATTTGAGTGGAGCGATGGAAGTGATGACCAAAACCTCTCAAATGTGGGTGCAGGCACTTATTCTGTCACAGTTACAGATGATAAAGGTTGTGAAGAAACGGCATTGGTTACAATAGAAGCGGATCCGGGAAGTCTCACAGTCGATGTTACAGTGGATGATGATAGCGATTGCGGACTTGCAACTGGCTCTCTTACTGCTGATGCTAACAATGGGAATGCCCCTTATAACTTCGAGTGGAGCATTGGAGCAACAACTGCGACAGTAGAAAATCTCCGCGCTGGACTCTATGAAGTTACTGTTACAGACAATGACGGATGCGAAATAACAGCAACCGGAGAGATTAGTGACGTCAACGGGCCTGAATTAAGTGTTGAATCTACTTCGGATGTAGATTGTTTTGGTAAGCCTAATGGTGAAGTATCGTTGAGCTCCACAGATAGTGATATCTCATTTGAGGTGCGAAATGCAGGAGGGCGCATTGTAGGTGTTGGAACTACCGTATCTGATCTCCCGGCGGGCACCTACTTCGCGATAGCCACCGATGATGAGGGTTGTAAAACAATAGCGGAGGTGAATATAGATCAACCAGTTGAGCCGTTGGTTTTGCGGATTAGTGGGCTTGAGATAACAGATTGCAACAACAATGAGGGTGAAATTTCAACAACAGTAACTGGTGGTACTTCTCCTTATACATTTGATTGGAGCCCCGGTACTGAAGATGGACCTATTCTTGAGAATGTAACGACCGGTACTTACACAGTTGAAGTTACTGATGATAATGATTGTATGATTGGAGGTGAAGTGTCTATTGAGATTGATGAAGAAGCCACCGCCAATGCAGAAATCACCAATCTTGATCCAATCTGTTTTGATGGGACAATTAACCTGAGCGAAACCGGTGGAGATGCAGTGAGTTGGTTGTGGAGTACAGATGGGGATGGAGTGTTTGATGACAATACCATCCAGATGCCTACTTTAACTGGATACAGCGATGGTGAAGTGGTCACTGTTCAAATTACCACTGAGGAGGGATGTACAGATGAAGATGAAGTTACTGTTGTTTTCTCCGGAGATTGTGCAGGTTCACTGACAGTTAGATTGTTGCTACAAGGAGGCACGGATTCCGGGGATACTTTGATGAGAACGGACCTGCTCGATGAAGACTTAATCCCCCTTAATGATCCTTACACAGGTACTTCAAATCCAAGATTTACACATTTTGGATCAGGGGGACTTGCGACCACAACTTCTGCTGTCCTTGCAATGAATGCAGGTACTGATCAGGCAATCGTTGATTGGGTATTCATTGAGTTGCGTAGCGATATGGACCCAACCAATATTTTGCAAACCCGATCAGCACTGGTGACCAGTGAAGGAAATGTTGTTGACCCAACCGATGGTGAGAGTCCATTGGAATTTTCAGCTAGCCATGGCCAGGAATTTTATGTTTCAGTTAAACACAGAAACCACCTTGGGGTCATGACAGCCAATCCTGTTGCAGTACTTTCGGAAGGAAGCACAGTTGATTTTAGAACTATGGATCAATCGGACATTTACACCGATCCCAGTAATCCACTTACCAATTTTGAAATGACTCCGGCTTCAGTATTTGATGGTAAAAGAGCCCTTTGGGGAGGAGATGCAAACTCTGATGGGCAGTTGTTGCTGGCCGGGGCTGAATCAAAGGATAATATAGCGGTTCAAAACCTTATTCTAACCGAATCTTTGGTGGACCCTGATGCAGATCTCTCAACACAATTCACCGGAGTAGAAGGGTATTTCAATGAAGATATTAATATGGATGGGGATGTTAGAGCATCTGGTGCAAATAATGACATACTGCTTATTCAGTTTAATTTGATAAATCTTTCGCAGGAGATTCAGAATGAAGCCCTTCTTAATTGGACCAATTTTGTAGAACAGCTACCTTAAAATTAATTACTTATGCTATATTATAAAACGCTATTTACACGATTATTCATCGCACTCTTTATTGGATTCGGCTTCTTTACGACGCCATCTATAACTGCTCAGGAGGTTGAGTTTACCCTTAGATGGGATGATGCTGACCAGAATTTTAAAGTGTACTTTAAACCGGACTTTACTGCTCCGGATTCCCTGCATGTGTGGTGTAGTAATCAAATTACTATTGTAGTACCCTCGTCAATCCCCGGTGCAGATCAAGCTTTTGATATCACCAGCCATTATGGTGGCACCTGGATCGACGGGAGTATAGTTCATGCCCCTGCAGTTACTCCGGACTTAAGCTATCACGGATTTTTTACACCTGGTAGTAGTCCAAACCAAACTGAGGAATTAATCGATGGAGAGGAGATACTGATATTATCCTTTACTATTCCAGGGGTTGATTGTTATCCACCTGGAGTGAGGTTATGGATCAATGGAGTTGACCCGGAGCCTTCAGATCCTGGAATGCTGGGAGCGGATTTTAGTAATACTGCAGAAATGTTTATCCCCAATTGGGATGGAATGGGAGGACTTATTTTATGTCAGGACCCACCTCTCTACGCAGGGAATTATGGAGACCTTCCTATCACTTCATATATTGAGACAGAAATTGTTGCTGCTGATACATGTGAAGGTTTTCCCGTTCAATTGGAAGATATTGGTGGCGAAGCTGTTGAATGGACCTGGACAACATCTGGAAACGGCACCTTCGATGATGCTACAATTGTTGATCCCATCCTAAGTGGTGGAGTAGAAGGTGATACCATATTTTTAATGGTAGAGAATAGCGCGGGTTGTATGGAAAATGACACCTTCATTTTGGATGATGTTTTTCGCGACCTTCCAATTGTAACTTGCCCGAACGATGAAACTATTTTGATTGATGATGACCCGATCGACCTACTTTCACTTACACCTGCAGTGGATCCCTTAGGAGGTGCCTTCACAGGAACCGGAGTTGTTGGAAATACCTTTGATCCAGATATTAGTGGCCCCGGAACTTTTGTAGTTACCTATTCTTTCACCGACCCGGATAATTGTACCGACTCCTGCAGTTTCCAAATTACTGTATTGGAATTGGGTCTGATGGTTGAAAAAACACTTCTTGATATCAATGGAGATACAGGATTGACGGAGTACAGTGAAGTTGGAGATGAGCTGAACTACGAGATAGTTGTGACGAACACTGGGAATGTGATACTTACCGATATTGAGGTTGAAGATGATTTGACTGGAGATGATTGGATGATTTCAACCTTAGGACCTGGAGAAACCGATACATTTTCTACTTCTTACATTGTTACCCAGTCCGATCTTGACGCTGGCATGGTTGCCAATACGGCTACTGCGACCGGAGAGGATCCAAACGATGATGAAGTAACCGGCTCTGACATGGAAACGGTTGATGCGGATCAGGAAGGCGAGTTCACAGTAACGAAGACGCTGACGGACATCAATGGAGATGCAGGATTGACGGAATACAGTGAAGTTGGAGATGAGTTGAACTACGAGATAGTAGTAACCAATACGGGTAATGTAACGCTTACGGATATTGAAGTGGAGGATGACCTCACAGGAGATGACTGGACGATAGCGACAT
>PWLM01000119.1 GCA_003560495.1 Bacillus sp. (in: firmicutes)
AAAAACTCCCTTTTTTATTACTATCAGAAATTGATTCAGCTTCGGAAAGAAGAAGAAACCATGGTGCATGGCAGCTACGGGCTGCTCCTGGAGGAGGACGAGGAAGTATACGCCTACACGAGGACCCGTGAAGGGGAAACGATTCTCGTTGTCTGTAATTTCACAGCAGAAAAGCAGGAGAGAAGTCTTCCGGATACCATCGCCGGCGAAGATAAAGAGCTTCTGATTTCGAATGAGAAGGAAGACCTTCACGACCTTAAGCAGTTTACGCTGCAGCCGTACGAAGCGTTTATGTATCGTCTGAAATAATATAAAGCCAAGAGGCTGTCTGAGGAAATTTTCTGCAGACAGCCTCTTTGTTATAAGAAAAAATAGCCAGAGTACTATATCCTGAAAGGGGAAAAGAGTGTTACTACGTCTTTAAAAAGTAAAAAGCAGGTTATTGAAAAAGAACTTTACGTTTGCCTGCTCAGGGAAGCGGGTTAGTAGAAAGAAAAGAACTCTTTTTGAAGGAGGGAAAGCATGTGTTCTGGGAATACAAAGGGAAAAGGCTGGAAGTCGTGCAGGGGGACATTGCCTCCCAGCAGGATATAGATGCTGTCGTGAATGCGGCGAATGCCCGTCTGGAAACAGGTGGAGGGGTTGCCGGAGCTCTTCACTGCGGGGCAGGACCGGAACTTACGGAAGCCGGCAGAAAATATGCTCCGTTAGCTCCAGGGGAAGCGGTTATTACCCCTGCGTTTCAGCTGCCCAATAACAAAGTGATTCACTGTCTTGGGCCAGTCTACGGACAAGATACCCCGGAAGACGAACTTTTGAAAAGCTGCTATGAAAAAACACTTCATTTAGGAGAAAAAGAAAAGCAGGGGAGCATTGCTTTTCCTGCTATTTCCACAGGAGTTTTTGGTTTTCCGTTTGAAGAGGCGCTTGACCTTGCTGTTGACACGGTTCTCGAAGTTCTTCCGGAATTAGAACACGTAGAGTTTATCCGCTTTGTGCTTTTCAGCAGCAAAGAAGCGGAGGCTTACAGAAAAGCACTCGAGAAAAAGCTTAAATAGAACATTAATTATTGGCTGCACTTCGTTTTGTATACACTAAGGAGGCATTTATGACCTGGAAAGTAGAATTTGACTACATTAATACAAATGGTATTACACTGCACACAGCTTCTGCCGGTCCGGAAGACGGGCCGCTTGTTCTGCTCCTGCACGGATTTCCGGAGTTCTGGTACGGCTGGCATAAGCAGATACAGCCGCTGGCGGACGCCGGTTACCGTGTTGTTGTACCGGATCAGCGGGGGTACAATCTGAGCGAGAAGCCGGAAGGAGCAGAGAACTATGCGATTGATATTCTCCGGGATGATATTACGGGGCTGATCGATGCTCTTGGAAGAAAAACGGCTTATCTTGTGGGGCATGATTGGGGAGGAGCCGTTGCCTGGCATACAGCGGCAACACGCCCGGAGTATGTGGAAAAACTAATCGCAGTAAATATTCCGTATCCCGGGGCGATGAGAAAAGCGATGATGCGGTATCCGCAGCAGTGGCTGAAAAGCTCCTATATGCTGTTCTTTCAGATTCCTGAAGCACCCGAAAAAATGTTTCAGTCAGAAGAGTATGAGCCGATGAAGCAGGGGCTTGCAGCCACAGCCAGGCCCGGGGCTTTTTCTGAAGGAGACCTGGAGCAGTATAAAAAAGCCTGGTCCAAAAAAGGTGCCCTGACAGGGATGCTTAACTGGTACAGGGCTTTGAAATACGCAAGGATTCAAGAAGTCAACGTGACGGTTCCCGTCCGCATAATTTGGGGTTTGGGTGATCAGTTTCTCAGCCCGAAAACGGCAGAAACAAGCCTGGAATTCTGCGACAATGCTGAGCTGATCTATGTCGGCGAGGCGACGCACTGGGTCGCTCACGAGCAGCCGGATATTGTGAACCGTCTGATTAAGGAGTTTCTTGTAAAAGACTAAATAGAGGAAAGAAGCTGATCATATGTTTAAGGTCAGCTTCTTTTTATGTTTAGGCTCTGTTAAGCTCCGTGTTGTTGTTTAAGGTTGCCTGCAGCTCTTTTTTCTTCGCTTGCCGCGGAGAAAGTATGCGGCTGTCCCTTCCGTCCGGAAGGATCTGCGCGCTTCCGCGGGCGTCTCTGCCCGGGCCTCGGTTTTAAAAAAAGCAGCGTTTAAGAAAAACGAAGCGGCCGCCGGCCCCTGGAAGAAGGAGATTGGAGAATAGGGCGCAGCCTACCCGAAAATCTCCTATTTTTATCAATTGATTTTTTCTTAGCATGGTAAGAAAACGAGGAAAAAATTCGCTCCTGAAACCGGTGCGAAAATGATGTGATTCAGGGCGGGACTCACTTCAGCCGGCCAAGGGTGGATGAAATCCGTTGAGGATGATCCGGTGTTTCCGTGAAGACGAAGCCAGCTGATTATCGCTTAAAAAATTCAATTTCAAGATAGTCAAAAGGTAAGTAAAAGTCTCCAAAAGACTAATTTTTTATCTTGAATCTCAAAAAATACCGTTTTCGTAATTTTCACATTATTTTTTTGCTTATACATAGTATAATTAAAAGGAGAGTAGAAATCGTATATATCAAAAGAATAAAGGTTAATCCTTGGACCTGTTTATCTGATGAATGTCGTGTATAATCAGCCATTATTTTGATTATTACATGCGGGGTGTAAAAAATGGAAGAAGCGATAAAAAAGCAGGTTTGGAGGCGTTTTGTAGAAGATGGAGCGATAGATTCAACCCGGCTCAATAAGCGGATTATAGAATCATGGTATTTCTGCAGACGTTCTGGTGTAAATCCGTATGACGGAAAAGGTGTTCAGCTGCTGAGTTTAGAGGAGTTGGAAGAACGGCAGAAAGCTAATAACCAGCTGATGGAAGTATCGCTTCCTTTTTTAAATAATTTACACAATTTATTTAAGCATACGAAATCGATTATACTTCTGGTCGATCCTGAAGGGTATGTTCTTAAAGTTATCGGTGAATCAGATGCATTGAAATACGCCCGGGACATTAATTTTGTAGAAGGCATAAAGTGGACGGAAGATTTAGTTGGTACGAATGCTATTGGAACGGCGTTGAAAAATGAAGAGGCAATAACAGTGGTCGGTGCGGAACATTATTCAATTGCTTCACAAACTTGGGTTTGTTCTGCTGCACCGATAAAAGATACTGATGGAACATTGTTGGGAGTACTGGACCTTTCAACCAGGGTCGATACGTGTGATCATCAGCACATGTTAGGAGCCGTGGTGACTTCTGCTTACGCTATCGAATATGAGTGGCAGCATAGGATGAAAAAAGAGGATAAAGAATTGCTGGAAATCGCTCAGCGAACCGAAGGAAACGTGCCCTCCTCTGTTTTCTGCAATTGTAAAGATGAACTTGTCTATATCCATTCTAGTCTGCAGCCTTTACTGGCATCCCTTAATAAAAAAATAAATAGAACTGAACTGGAGGAAATGGGTTATACAGTTATGATGAAACTGCCGGTTATTTCCTCTATATCAGGACGTTTTATCGGGTATCAGTTGTGTCTCACTGAAATAGTGGAAGGAATAAAGAGTAAGCCCAGCATTCCAAATAGGGTTCCTTTTGTTTTCCATGGAGTTACAGGGGTGAGCAGCCGCTTTCGCTCCGTGTTAAGGCAGGCGGAACAAGCAGCAAAAACTAATATTCCGGTGCACCTTACTGGAGAGACTGGTACGGGAAAGGAATTATTTGCGAAGGCGATTCATGAAAACAGCCAGCGGAAAAAAGGACCTTTTGTCGAACTGAACTGTGGGACGGTCCCCACAAGTTTATTGGAAAGTGAGTTGTTTGGTTATGTGCCGGGGGCGTTCACTGGAGCAGGGAAAACAGGATATAAAGGGAAGCTGGCTCAGGCAGACGGGGGAACATTATTTTTGGATGAAATAGGTGAAATCTCGCATTCAATGCAGGTGGCTCTGTTGAAAGTTTTGGAAAATCAGCGCGTAACTGCTTTGGGAGGAGTAAAAGAAACACAGCTGGATTTTCGGCTTATTACGGCTACAAATAAAGATTTGACAGCTCTGATGGAAGCTGGAGTGATCCGTGAAGACTTTTACTACCGGCTGTTTGTGTATCCGATAAAACTCCCTGCGTTAAGGGAAAGAAAAGAAGATATTGGTCACTTTATTCATTGGTATTGTGATAATCATCATTGGAACGTTTACTGGTCAGAGGAGATGATTGAGGCATTTACTAACTTTGCCTGGCCGGGCAATATTCGGCAGCTCTTCAATAGCCTGGACAGAATCAAGGTTTATTACGGCGGGGAATTACCTTCCGTGGAAGAGTTGCAGAGCTGGATTTTTCAACACCAGAGAGGAGAATTTAAGAGTACTGATCGTTTAAAAGTGTCGGATACGTTATTGACATTCCGGGAGGAGATCGAGAAAAAAGAGATTCAAAAAGCGTTGGAAAAAACAAACGGCAAAGCTCAGGAGGCGTTTGAGAAACTGGGCATGTCCAGAAGCACATTTTATCGGAAATTGAAAAAATATCAGTTATAAATTAATGGGATGATATGAGACAAAATGGGACAGACTCTCATTTTGTCTCATTTTTTATACTGAAATATCAGCACACAACAGTTGTGTAAGCGCTTACTTTATTGGCATGGAAGTTGCATTATTAGTTAAGTAGAAAGGATTATGAAGGAGGTGGCGGGTTCGAAGGACGTCTCTTCAAAAAATAATAAAGGAGGACTCTAACAATGAAAATATCCGAAGAAATGGTACAGGGAATTACTAGCGAAAAAGCCAAATGGATGTACCAGAAGATGTGTGAGATTCGAATGTTCGAGGATCGCGTGCATGAATTGTTTGGGCAAGGTCTCCTGCCGGGATTCATTCATTTATATGCCGGGGAGGAAGCGGTGGCTGTTGGTGTATGCGCTCATTTAGGTGATAAAGACAACATCACGAGTACGCACAGGGGCCACGGCCACTGTATTGCCAAAGGCTGTGAGCTTGACGGTATGATGGCGGAACTTTACGGTAAAGCGACAGGTTTATGCAACGGCAAAGGTGGCTCAATGCACATTGCGGACGTGGAAAAAGGAATGCTCGGCGCGAACGGTATTGTCGGCGGCGGATTTCCGCTTGCTACAGGGGCAGGGTTGACGTCTAAGCTGAAGAAAACTGGGGCGGTGGCTGTTTGTTTCTTTGGAGACGGGGCAGGAAATCACGGCACGTTCCATGAAGGCATTAATCTAGCGGCGATTTGGAAGCTGCCAGTTGTATTTGTTGCTGAAAACAATGGTTATGCAGAAGCCACCCCGTTTGAATATGCGTCAAGCTGTACGAATATTGCAGACAGGGCAGAAGCTTATAACATTCCGGGAGAAGTTGTGGACGGAAAAGATGTCACAGCTGTTTACGAGGCAGCACAGAGAGCGGTTGAAAGAGCACGTAAAGGAGAAGGACCATCGTTAATCGAGTGTAAAACATATCGTAACTATGGTCACTTCGAAGGCGATGCGCAAAAGTATAAAACTTCGGAAGATAAAAAGAGTCACGTGGAGGAATTGGATGCCCTCAAAACCTTCCGTGATTATCTGATCAGGCAGGAGCTCGTATCGGAAGCGGATCTGGATGAAATGGAGCGCTCTGTAAAAGAAGCGGTGGAAAAATCCGTGAAATTCGCAGAAGAAAGTCCACTGCCGACAGCCGACGATTTAACGAAAGACGTTTACGTTTCTTACGAAACTCCGGAAAGAGGTGAACAATAATGGCGAGAATGCTTACTTTTTCACAAGCGGTTAATGAAGCACTGCAGTTAGCTATGCGTAAAGATGAGAACGTGATTTTAATGGGAGAGGACGTAGCAGGTGGAGCGGAAGTCGATCATCTTCAGGATGAAGAGGCATGGGGCGGTGTTATGGGTGTAACAGCCGGACTTGTGCAGGAGTTTGGCCGCGACCGGATTCTTGATACACCGATTTCGGAAGCTGGTTATATTGGAGCAGCCGTTACAACTGCTGCTACAGGTATGCGTCCCGTTGCAGAGCTTATGTTCAATGACTTTATTGGAAGCTGTCTGGATGAAGTAATGAACCAGGGCGCTAAACTCCGTTATATGTTCGGCGGCAAAGCAAAAGTGCCACTGACTATCCGTACGATGCACGGAGCAGGATTTAGAGCAGCGGCCCAGCACTCGCAGAGCCTTTACGGGATGTTCACAGCGATTCCAGGAATTAAAGTAGTTGTTCCCTCCACCCCATATGATGCAAAAGGATTGCTTTTAGCTGCGATTGAAGATGATGATCCAGTCATTTTCTTCGAGGATAAAACCCTTTATAACGTGAAAGGGGAAGTTCCTGAAGGGTACTATACGATTCCCCTCGGACAAGGAGAAATCAAACGGCCAGGCAGCGACTTAACCATCGTTGGAATAGGAAAGCAGGTTCAGACAGCTTTGACGGCAGCAGAACAGCTCGTGAAAAAGGGTATTGAAGCAGAGGTTGTTGATCCGCGAAGCTTATCCCCGCTGGATGAAAGTATTATTTTAGATTCGATCATGAAGACAAACAGGTTGATCATCGTCGATGAAGCTAATCCCCGCTGCAGTATTGCCACAGACATTTCAGCGATGGCAGCAGATAAAGGGTTTGATTATCTTGATGCCCCGATTAAAATGATTACCGCTCCTCACTGTCCAGTACCATTTTCACCGGCATTGGAAGACATTTATCTTCCAACACCGGATAAAATTCTCAAAGTTGTCTCTGAAATGATCGAGGACGATTCGATCGTAAAACTTTAAATGAAACAAAATAGAGGTGTGAACAGAAGTGCTGTTCACACCTTCTTTACACTAGGAGAGAATTAGGAAATGGAGGCTGATGTTGATGGCAAAGGAAATTATTATGCCAAAATTAGGTATGAGTATGACAGAAGGAACGGTTGTGATGTGGCATAAAAAAAAGGGTGACCCGATTAAAAAAGGGGAGCCGATTGTCTCAATCAGTTCAGAAAAAATAGAAAATGAAGTGGAAGCACCGATGGATGGAGAACTCATTGAAGTGAGCGCCGCAGTAGACGATGTCGTACCAGTTGGAAAAGCACTCGGCTACGTTGGAGAACCAGGGGAAGAAGTCCCCGAACAACACGTAGAGGAACGAGCCGATATTTCTGAATCACCTCAAAAGGAGCAGGCGAAATCCCCGGCAGCCACAGAGGCTGCAGCAACAGAGAAAACAGAAACAAAGCTGGAATCCTCGCCTTCGACAGGCGCACGCAAACGCGTGTCCCCGGCAGCAAAAAAACTGGCGAGACAACATGGTGTTGATATAGAGACTGTCGATGGCACAGGGCCGCAGGGGCGGATTGTAAAAGAAGATATTCTCAAGGCAGCGGAAGAAAAACAAACAGAACCTGCACCGCCGGCATCACCGTCTCTTTCGTCAGTGGAAAAAGTGGAAACAAAAGAGCCGACAAAGAAAAACTTTGGAGGCATTCGCAAAGTTATAGCCGAGCGTATGCATGAAAGCATGCAAAACAGTGCCCAGCTAACTATCATGCGAAATGCTGATGTGACAGCTTTAATAACATTCCAGAAAAACATCCGCAAAGACTTGGAATCGACAGAAAGAGAACTAAAAGTCACGATTACCGATCTGTTAGCAAAAGCGGTGACGATGGCGCTTATCAAACATCCGGAAATGAATAGTGCCCAAATCGATAACACAATTTATCAATACCATCACGTTC
Source organism: Bacillus sp. (in: firmicutes) (assembly GCA_003560495.1). Classification (GTDB taxonomy): domain Bacteria; phylum Bacillota; class Bacilli; order Bacillales; family Salisediminibacteriaceae; genus Alkalicoccus. The sequence goes on from PWLM01000119.1 coordinate 7,745, forward strand.
ACTTAGGTATTGCCGCGGCAACTGAGAAAGGGTTAGTTGTACCAGTGGTTTTTCATGCCCAGGAGAAAAGTATCCAACAGCTGTCAGACGCAATTCGTACTCTTGGTCATAAAGCAAAAGACGGAACGTTAACAACAGAAGAAATGTCCGGGTCTACCTTCACGATTACAAACTTAGGAAAGTCAGGGATATCCTTTTTCACCCCTGTACTAAACCCTCCTGAAATAGGCATCCTTGGTGTTGGTACTATTGAAGAAATGGCTGTATTCCAAGATGGAGAAGTTGTACCAAAAAATAAACTTCCGCTGAGTTTAACATTTGACCACCGTATTATTGACGGAGAGCCGGCAAGCCGCTTCCTCGATACGATGATCAGATATTTGGAGCATCCGTATAGTCTGTTAGTCTAACGCCGGAGGAGGAGAAGGAGTATGGCGGAAAAGCGGGAAGTTGTGATCATTGGTACAGGACCCGGAGGATACGTTGCGGCTATCCGGGCAGCTCAGCAGGGGAAACAAGTAACCGTGATAGAAAAAGAAGCCGTAGGTGGAACGTGTTTGAACGTTGGATGTATTCCCTCCAAAGCACTGATTACCGCAGGCCACCATTTCCAGCACATGAAATACGGCGGAAAAATGGGACTTCACGCCGAAAATGCCTTCGTAAATATGCAGGAAGTTCAGGTTTGGAAACAAGGTATCGTGTCCCGGCTGACAGAAGGAGTCAAACACCTTCTGAAAGGAAATGGAGTCGAAATGATCGAAGGAACCGCTGAATTCAGCGGCCCAACTACGATAGAAGTGACGCAGCCGGACGGCAGCGTACATTCCCTTATGTTTGAACACTGTATCATTGCTGCTGGATCTCGTCCGATCGAACTTTCCGGCCTCCCTTGGGGAAAACGGATTCTTTCCTCCAAAGAAGCATTGGAACTCGACGAAATTCCAGAAAAAATAGCTGTTGTTGGCGGAGGATACATCGGTATCGAATTGGGTACTGTCTACGCTCAGCTTGGCAGTCATGTGACCATTATCGAAAGCACCGCAGCCTTACTGCCCGGTTTTGAAAAATCATTAGTTTCACTTGTAGAGAAAAAGCTCAACAAACTAAGCAACGTCGACATTTATAAAAATGCCAAAGTCACGCAGGCAGCAGAACGGGAAGAGAACGTGACTCTTCAGGTTCAAATCGGAATCGAAACGCGCGAAATAGAAGCAGCTGCTGCATTCATCACCGTCGGCCGTAAGCCTAACACCGACCATTTAGGCTTGGGGAAAACTAAGGTTAATGTCGATGATAACGGGTATATTCTCATCAACGAAAGGTGTGCCACTTCGCAATCGGGTATCTTTGCAGTTGGGGATGTGTGTAATGGCCCCGCTCTGGCCCACCGCGCTTCTTTTCAAGGAAAGGTGGCAGCCGATAACATTGGTGGGCATGACGTTATCGATGAGCAGTTTATCCCATCAGTTGTTTTTTCGGCTCCGGAACTGGCAAGCGTTGGGTTAAGTTATGATCAAGCGATAAAGCAGGGCTACCAAGCAGGAAAAAAAACCTTTCCCTTTGCAGCAAATGGGCGTGCCATGACATTTAATGATACGGAAGGTTTTGTCCAGCTCGTCGTAGATGAAGAAGATGACAGGATTCTCGGTGCACAAATTGCCGGACCATCTGCCTCGGAGCTGATCAACGAATTGACGTTAGCCCTGCAATCGCAGTTAACGGCAGAAGATATATCGTTAGTCGTCCATTTTCATCCGTCATTAGGGGAAACGATCATGGAAGCGGCAGAACTTGCCATGGGGCATCCGGTGCACATGCTTAAGTAAACGATTGGTGGTGGTGAAACTGACTGAAATAAATATAGTACAAGAGCAGGGAGGATACTAAGCGGGTTATCAACAGGGATAATGAAAAACAAGTGCAATCAGACGTATTTTTTACAAAACGGTAAACAGCGGGTTAATAAGATCTAAAGAACAGTCAGTAGAACATACAGTATAGCAACAAGAAAAAGCCAGGTGCCTTTCTCAAAAGCGTCTGGCTTATCTGGCTTGAAATATTCTTTTTAGTGTTTTCTTGGAAACCGGAAGAATCGGCGGATCCGGTAAATATGTTTTGTTCTATAGACCGAAAAATACATAAATTCATTCTTTCTTCAAATTTTCCTGATTTAATGGACTGAAGATCATTTTATAGAGGGAGCATGGTAATAATGAAAAAACAAACGTATGGAATCAGTGTCCTTTTAGCATCCGGACTGCTTTTAGCAGCCTGCAGCGGAGAGGAAGAAAATGCTGCGCAGAATAATGATGGCACGGATAGCGGAGAAGAAGAGAATATGAATGATATGAATGAAGAAGAGAATATGGATGACATGAATGAAGAAGAGAATATGAACATGGAAGAAGAAATGAATGAAAATGATGAAGAAATGAATATGGAGGGCAGTCGCAGTGAATTTGAAGAGAATTTCGCTGAACTGCCGGAATCCTTTAATGAAGGGGCAGAAGAAGGACTGCAGACGATGAACACAAAAAATGTGACGCGTCTGGAAGGAGACAATCCCGAACATTTCTCTATCACTGCTTCGCAGACCATCTGGCCGGCGACTCATGAACATAACCAGCCGGGCGCAGTCATTCTGGCGGATCCGGCAGAATGGGAAAAAGCACTGGCGGCACTTTCTCTCGTACATCATCCGAATGACGGGCCGCTTCTGCTGCTGGAAGAGGGCTTGTCAGAAGAAATACTGGCAGAGATTGAGCGCCTTTCTCCAAAAGGTAATGAAGAAGGAGTAGAAATTCTTGCGGCTCTGGATCTTTCTGATGAGGACAGAGAGCAGCTGGAAGGGTATGAGGTGGATGAAATCACGGAAGACGAACCGGCAGCTTTTGCGAAAGAAGTAGAGGACCGTTTTGCAGAAACCATCGGTGAACGGCCGGAAAACGTCCTTATCGGTACGATGAATGAAGAACACAAAATCGCTTCCATTACGGCAGGGAGCTGGATTTCTCATATGAACGAATCGATTTTATATGTAGATGACGAAGTGCCGGAGCCGACGCGGGAAGCTCTTGAGGAACGGGAAGGCAGTGCCAACATTTATGTTATGGGAGGAGAATCAGCTGTTTCGGAGGAAGTGGTAGAAGAGCTTCGTGAGTACGGCGAGGTCCAACGAATTGGCGGGGACGGACCAGTCCAGCACTCCATCGATTTTGCTTCCTACGAGGACGATCATTTTGGCTGGGGTATTGACGAACCGGGTCACGGGCTTGTGTTCGCTTCTCCAGATGAACCGGAACTTGCACTGGCAGGAGCGCCGCTGGCCCATCTTGGGAAGCACGCTCCGATGATCTGGATAGAAAATGACGAGCTGGAAGAAGCGCACGGAGAATATCTTGCCCGTCTGAAACCTGCATTTGAAGAAGCTCCGATGGAAGGGCCTTACAACCACGGCTATATACTTGGAGGCGAAGAAATTATTTCTTTCCAGACTCAGGGAATCATCGATGATAAAATGGAAATACAGCCGCTGGATGGCGGAGGCCATGACGAACATTAATACATTCCGTCCGTGTGATAAAATATAAAATTTGTCAGCAATTATCTTCAGCGCGTTAGAGTCTGCAAACGGAGTTTTCCTGATTTAATCCGGGGGCGACAATAGAACCAAAAAAGAGAGGAGGAAAAAATGAGCAGGCACATCCTTGCTATAGATGATGAAGA
>PWLM01000015.1 GCA_003560495.1 Bacillus sp. (in: firmicutes)
CGATACCTCTTCATATGTTCCTTCCATAAGCTCGATTTCTTCCGGTGTTTCAAATAGGGATTCCTCGAACGCCGGGTTAACATCATACTTCAATATTTCCTCGGTAAGATCCTGCTCCTCCATGTTCGAATTGATGATTCCCTCTCCCTCTACATCTGCGTCGATTTCAGATCGTACTTCAAAAGAACTGTCCTGATCAAACCAGTGATAGGAGACATTATGAAAAGCAATCTCCAGTACATCTGCTTCGAATCCATTAATTTCTTCTTCCCTCACGTACTGAATTTCTCCTTCTTCCAGTGCACCCTCGAATAATTCCCGCTGCTGATAGAACCATGTTTCTTTTGAAGGAGATTCATACCGGACAGCTTCGCTGGTACCTTCTTCGTAGTAGATAGAGTACTCAGGGTCTTCTTTATCAGTATACAGATAAACCTTCTCTTCTCCGGAAACGTTTATTTCCCGATGTATGAAAACATCGTCTTCTTCGATAAAGACCCACTCTTTTTCCACCCCGGAAATGTCCGGATTGTCTGCATCAGAATCTATCGCAATCTCTCTATAAGTACTCTCCATCTGTTCAAGTTGTTCCAGTGATTCTTCTAATATGGCTTCAGCTTCTTCCATGCTGTTATTTTGTGAAGTGTTCGAGTTATCGATTTCATTAGGATTCTGCTCTTCCCCTGAAGAATTATTATCTCCACAGCCAGCTAACAGCACCGCTCCAATAGAAGAAAGTATGTAGTATTTTTTCATTATAACTCCTCATTTCAACATATAAATTATGGTATTTATACGAAAATTGTTCCCTTATTCTTTTTAGGAAAAACTAATTAAATTCAATTCCCTATGCCCTCTTCAGCCTTTAAATAAAGCTATGTTAAATTTCGCTGACGGCTGGAGAAACACTTCTCTCCCAACCGGCAGGCTTGCCGTGGAGAAGATCTTCAGCTTCCTCGCGCTTACGCCCTGCGGGATCTTCCAATCTCCTTCTTCCACGGGCGTCCGCCGGTTTCCGCTTCGTTTTTCACAAAAAAAGAAAAGTTTTGTTTTCATAGACGCTGCTCTCTAATTTACAAACCACCGCCAAGGTGATTTTTCGAGACGCCTGCGGCAGGTGTAAAGAGCGGCAGGCAACCTTCTCAAACAACTCGGAGCTTGAACAAAGCCTTAAATAAAAGCAGTCGTTCCGAGAAAAGAAACTCCTGCAAAAATATTTACTTATCAAACCGGCGGTGCAGTTTTTAACGTAAATACAGGTTGAAAAATAGCAGGCTTTCACGAATACAGAATCATTATTTGATAAGTGAATACACGCACTTGACCTTTACGCAGCGTCAAGGTATAGAGTAAAGGTATCAGGGAGGTGGCCAGATGGAATACACTGTGCAGAAGCTGGCGGTGCTTGCCGGTGTAAGCGCAAGGACGCTCCGGTATTACGATGAAATAGGCATTCTGAAGCCGCCCCGAAAAAATTCATCGGACTACCGGATTTACGGTCAAATCGAAGTCGATAAGCTGCAGCAAATTCTCTTTTACCGGGAACTCGGACTTGAATTGGATCATATTAAAAAAATCATTAATGATCCCGGGTTTGATGCTTCCACTGCCTTGAAAACACACCGGGAGCAGCTTCTCCGTAAACGGGATCAGCTGGATCTGTTGATTACTAATGTGGAAAAAACGATTTCCGCTGCAGAAAGGAAGAGTCCGATGGCAGACAGTGAAAAATTTGAAGGATTTAAACAAAAGCTGATCGATGACAATGAAAAACAGTATGGAGAGGAAATCAGGGAAAAATACGGGAAAGATACGGTCAACGCTTCGAACGCCAAAATGATGAATATGACCGAAGAGCAGTTTGCTGCTTTTACCCGGACCGAAAAACAGCTTCAAAAAACGCTCGCGGAAGCCTTTCGAACCAGAGATCCCGGCAGCGATAAGGCGCAGCAGGCAGCAGCCCTGCACAAACAATGGCTGGAATTCACCTGGGCAAACTACAGTAAAGATGCCCATGCTTGCACAGACGTACGTGGATGATGAACGGTTCACTGCTTATTACGACAAAGAACAGCCTGGAACCGCAGCATTTTTAAGAGATGCCATTCATATTTACACCGGGGTTAAAAACTAACCATCCACTAAAAAAACAGGTTCCTGATGTAAAATACACCACGGACCGGAGGCAGGCTCGTAAAATTCGAGCCTGCCTCCGGTCTTTGCACTACAGCACAGCTGACGCAGTTTATGTGTAACCGCAAATAAAAAACCGCACCCATTCCAGGTACGGCTTTGGCTTAATTGACTTTCTTTTTCTTTTCATCCATCGGACGCGGCTCGATTGATTCGTGATCGAGCCCGTTACCGAGTGATCCATAGACAAGCTCGGCCTCGGGATCAATTAGCTCTACTCCGTTATAATACACGCGCGGTGTGTTCCATAATGCTTTTAAAGCATTTGACATCGGCATTTCATGATAACGTTCCGGCCAGTTATTTTTAATGTGCTTTTTCACTAATGGATAATACTTGGAGCTCATACTCGGAAAAATATGATGCTCTGTGTGATAAGAAAAATTAAAGTGGAGAACATCCACCCATTTCGGCACCGTCACAGATAAACTGTTCGCGAGCGGATCATTAACCGGAACATGCGGATTCAACCGGTGGTTCGTCGAAATATAACCCATCACAATTGCGTTGGCAATGAAAAGTGGAATCAAAAAGAGAAAGACCCAGCTTGTAAAGCCGACAAAGAAAAGGAGCCCTGTCCATGCAGCCCATGGAAGTAAAAACTGTACCCAGACACTCAGCTGTTTTTTCGGCTTAAATTCTTTTACATAAACGAAAACCATGCGTGTCGAGTGCAGCGTAAATGTAACGCTTA
>PWLM01000180.1 GCA_003560495.1 Bacillus sp. (in: firmicutes)
ACAATCAGAAGCGGACTTACTTCAATCGGGAAACGAATTGTATGGACGATGATTTTTGGGTTAGGATTCCTTCCCGGGATAATAGCGGAGTCGCTTTTTGCTTTATCAAAATAAACAACAGGCGAATTGACTGATTGGAAGGAACTTCTTCAAGAAATAGAAAATGGGCAGGAGAAAGCCCAGCGGGAGTTCTTTGACCGAACCTCAGATCAAATGATGGGCGTCGCCATGAGGTACATTAAAGAACGTTCCGGCGCCAAGGATTGCCTGCAGGAAGCGTACATCCGTATTTTTCGCGGATTGAAAAAATTTGACTACCGGAGTGATGAACAGCTTTTTGGCTGGATGAATAAAATCGTATCGAGGGAGGCTGTGAGGTATTTACAACGCAATAAAAAATACTATCTGACCGATGAAGACCTCACCAGATCCTCTAATGGACCCGGACGAGTGCCCGATAAGCTTTTTAAAGACGACTTATTAAAACACCTTGCTGAATTGCCTGAATCTCATCAGATTGTCTTCAATCTCTATGTGATAGAGGGTTACAGCCATCGTGAAATCGAAGAGATAACCGGTATTAACGCTGCAACAGCTCGCTCTTACTTGTTCAGAGCGCGCAAGAAACTACAGAAATGGATCAACAGGAAGGTCAATGTGAAGAAGTAAAATCATAGAATCGAACACTGCAATTTTTTAATGTGGTAACACAATAAAGTATTATGGATAACAACAATAACGGGATGGACAGGGCTTTCAGAGAAGCCGCATCCAATTATCAGGTTCCGCTGAGCCAGGAGGAAAAAGGTGCCATTTGGATGGCGATTCAGAAAAGGACTAAAAGGCCTGTATTTTGGGTCTGGATTGGCGCGGGAGGCGCTGTCCTGCTGCTGGGTGCTTTTCTTTTGTATTTAATGCCGTTGGGCAGTTTTATTCATGGAGAAATATCAGAGGAATTGGTGTCTGAAAGCGCCGATGTGGTGGAGAAACCACAATCTGGGCAGGAGATGGAATATCCCGGTGAGCAACATAGGGACGAAGCCGTTTCGCTTTCCAGTGCCGATGATAAGGCTTTGAATGACTTAACTGTGGAAGATGGACGGGCAATGGAAGAACCGGACCGGGCTGCTCGTGAAGAAGCAGATTTTGCAGAGGAAGTTGAATCCGCGCATGATGCTGTTTACCCAATGGCTGAGCAAGAGGGAACTCCTTCAGAGATCACCGGGGCACCTGATCAGGATTCTCGTTGGGTCGATGAGCTTCAGCTGTTGTCCGATGGATGGTCAGAAATCGGCTCCGGGACACCGGTGGAAGGAGAAGAAACGGGCACTCTTCCCACAATTTTGGAAGACGAATTCAGGGACAGAATTCCACATTCAGATTTTATATACGGTAAGCTCACACCTTTGAAACTCTCCGATCCTACACCCCAGGCTCTGACGGAATTCAATTGGGAGGAGTTTTCCGCCTCGAAAATCAGCGACAAAAGTATTCCAGGTTCCGGTTTTATTGACCTGTATTTCAATGCAGATATTGTCAGCAACCGTTTTCGGGCCACATCGGCCGCGGGGCAGCGACTGAAAGATGCATACCGCGACTACACCGGGCCGTGGTTTTCCTTTTCCACAGGGGCGATGACCAATTTGAAAACGCTGGGCAATTTTAGATTGCTCGCCGGTTTGGAATACCAGCGTATAACCAGAGAGTTTGATTTTAGGCGTCAGGGTGTTGAGTTCAATATGAAATACAGCCCGGAGGCTTACTACTTTATCGATGATTCAGGAGAGGTTGTCTGGGTGGATGGAGCGGTATTGACCGCCATGAGGACTGAACAAAGACTGCGGGCGCCGAATGTGCACGAATTTATTCGGATACCGGTTTTAGTCGAGTATATGAAAGAGCACAACAATTTTCAACTGGGCTTGAGTCTGGGAATCGCTGTCAATGTATTTGAAAATCACAGTGGCTACTTAATGGTCGATGGTGACCAATACAGGTCCGTGGAATCGGGTGATTATGAGCGCCGGTGGTTTTCCGATGTGAGGATCAATTTCCTGGCTGGATACAAGCTGACTGACCAATGGACTGTTTTCGGGCGAGCCGGATATCAGGGCCACGAAGGAGGTTGGCTCAATACCGGACAGGATTTAGAAATGAGTGTGACCGTCCTGAGTCTCGGAATGGGAGTCAGAAGAAGTTTTTAAAAAAATGGTCCGACTCTGCCACGTTTTCAATTTTGAAGGGTTTACCCAGTTGATTGGAAATTCGGCAGTTTAAAATGATGGGCCGAAAAATAATTTAAAATGATAAGGAGTAAATTCCACACTGTTGTTTTTGGACTGATTGCCGTACTAATGGCAATGACACTTTTTCAGTCCTGCATAAAAGAGGAGCATAGCGATATTGACGATCCCGTATTTCCAGGTCCGGAGGAGTTGATTCCGGCGGCTATTTCGGGAGTGGTCCAAAATGAAAGTGGAGAATCCATCCCCAATGCCACTATCAGGGTTCGAACCGCTTACCAGTTCCTTACCGTCGAAGCGGATGATCAGGGAGCATTTTTTGTGCCTTCCTATTTGAACAGGGGAGAATACGCGGTACTGGAGGTGGTGTCCCAGGGCAAATTTTCTACCGTTAAACAATTGGATCTGGTGAGAAACTGCATTTCCAATGCCAAAATAAATATGCCCAAAAAGTCACAAACCCATGTTTTTCACACCAACGAGGGCGCGGAAATTGACCTGCCCGGTGGAATGCATGTAAAAATAACACCCAATGCGTTTGGGAGCTACAGTGGAATTGTGGAGTTTTACCTCTACTGGAGCACCCCCGAAGATTCGCATTTCTACACCAGAGAAATGGGAGG
>PWLM01000191.1 GCA_003560495.1 Bacillus sp. (in: firmicutes)
GCTACGGCCAGCGCGGTCTGATCGTTGCTCCGCCAAAAGCAGGAAAAACGCTTTTGATGAAGGAAGTTGCGAACAGTATCGCCGCCAACCACCCAGACATGGAAATCATCGTGCTGCTTATTGATGAGCGTCCGGAGGAAGTAACGGATATGGAGCGCTCCATTAAAGGGGAAGTTGTCAGCTCCACGTTTGACGAAGTACCGGAGAATCATATTAAAGTGGCGGAGCTTGTGCTCGACCGGGCGATGCGCCTTGTCGAATCGAAAAAGGACGTTGTCATTCTGATGGACAGCATCACCCGTCTTGCCCGGGCGTATAACCTCGTCATCCCGCCGAGTGGACGGACGCTTTCCGGAGGGATTGATCCGGCGAGTTTCCACCGGCCGAAGCGTTTTTTCGGAGCGGCGCGTAACATTGAAGAAGGCGGAAGCCTTACCATTCTCGCCACCGCTCTTGTAGAAACCGGTTCCCGGATGGACGATGTCATTTACGAAGAATTTAAAGGAACAGGCAATATGGAGCTGCATCTTGACCGGAAACTTGCGGAGCGCCGTATTTACCCGGCGATCGATATCCGCCGGTCCAGTACGCGCCGGGAAGAGCTGCTGCTGCCGAAAAAGCAGATCGAAGACCTGTGGGCGATCCGCCGTACTTTGAACGATCAGCCGGATTATATGGAGCGGTTCCTGAAAAAAGTAAAAGAAACAAAAACAAATGAAGAATTTTTTGCCTCATTCGAACGTGGGAAGCAGAGCCGCGGTACACGCAGCCAGTCTTCCGGTAATTCCTGACGTCATAATCTTTTATTGCATTCTCCTTCCCGCCTTGTTATACTTTTTTTATGTGTGAAAGAGTTCAACACAGACTTACTCTGTTTCGAAAGATTCAGGGCGGAAGGAGCTGAAAAGACATGAAACAAGGAATTCATCCAGAATACCGCAAAGTCGTATTCAAGGATTCAAGTACCGGCTTTATGTTCTTGACTGGTTCTACATCGTCTACGGAGCAAACTGTAGAGTGGGAAGACGGCAACACTTACCCTCTTATTACAGTGGAAGTATCTTCTGATTCTCACCCGTTCTACACAGGTAAGCAGAAGTTTGCTGACGCCGGCGGACGTGTCGACCGTTTCAAGAAAAAATACGGTATGTAATGTGCAGACGAAACAGGCAGAAAATTTTCTGCCTGTTTTTTTGTGACTAAATACGCTTGTTCTCTGTGGCAATTGCGCGTAGGATTACATATAAATGACCAGGAAAAAAATTATCGGAACAGGAGCGTCGCCTCATGCACCTTAATCAGAAAGAAGGCTGGGTTGAAGTCGTCTGCGGGAGCATGTTCTCCGGGAAATCGGAAGAACTTATCCGCCGCGTCCGCCGGGCCAGCTTCGGCCGCCAGAAAATCCAGGTTTTTAAACCTCAGCTTGATAACCGCTACAGTGAAAAAGAAGTTGTGTCGCATAACGGAACGACCGTGTACGCCTATCCGGCGACAGACGCAGAAGATATTTACACGCTGCTTGAAAAAGATACGGAAGTCGTTGCTATTGATGAGATTCAATTTTTCGACCCGAAGATTGTCGATGTCGTCCAGACACTGGCAGACGATAAAATCCGGGTAATATGCGCCGGTCTGGACCAGGATTTCCGGGGAGAGCCGTTCGGCTGTGTTCCGGTGCTCCTCACACTCGCAGAGTCCGTCACGAAGCTTCAGGCTATCTGCCTTTCCTGTGGAGCACCTGCAAGCCGCACGCAGCGTCTGATTGACGGACAACCGGCTTCCTACGATGACCCCATCATTCTCGTCGGAGCTTCCGAGTCGTACGAACCCCGCTGCCGGCACTGCCACGAAGTGCCCGGCCGCCCGAAAACGACCCACGTCCCGGCCGTCAACCTCGCCCGGGAAAACAACTGATCCGTACCGAAGAAAAAAACCTGTCAGATGGCCTGACAGGTTTTTTTGTGACGCAGGAATTTATTGATAGTCCGTTCAAGAAATAGAAATCCACTACAGGAAGAGTCCATACCCTTTAAAAATAGGCTATATTCGCTGTTGACGGCTGGAGAAAAACTTCACTTCCAACCGGCCTGCCGTGGAGGAGATTTTCGGGTAGGCTGCGCCCTGTGGGATCTTCCAATCTCCTTCTTCCACGGGCTGCTTTCAGTTTCGTTTTTTCATAGAATATGAAAACTTCTGCTTTTATCAAAAAAACCTTATGCTCTCGGAATTTTTGGAATTGGAATAATAAAGATTTTTTGGAAATGTGATATAATTATTTAATAAAAATTAGTTAGGTTTGTTTGGAGGGGTATGTTGAGACAGAATTTATTGATTGTTATTCCATTATTACTGGGAATAACAATAGTCTTCATATTTGGTCTTCCTTTCTATTATAATTATTTGTTATTGGGTATTGGCATTTTGGCTTTGTCATTTACTCTTGGAACAGATAGGAAAGCACTAAAAACATGGCAAATTATTATAGGATCTTTGCTTTTCTTGCTAGGTGTTTTGTATATTATTACGTAAAAACAAACTAAGATCACCCTAAAGCAGAGCGGTTTTTTTATATGTTATGAAATTAGGCGTGATTGTTGTGACTGTATATTTTAGGTTCTTTTTAATCGTTAGTTTTTATAGTCTAAAGACTCTGAGAAAATAGCTGTAATTGATCATGAGTTCACGTAAATTTTCAGGCTGTCTCTATAAATCTTTTGAGACAGCCTCAATGAATCTTCGGCTCGTCCAAATTCGCCCTGGAGTCACCCCATGTCCTCTGCAGCTTTCGGTGAATATACAGAACCCCACACTGCTTACAAACTGCGTGAATGACGCTGTACCGGGTCCCACGTGGAATTGTA
>PWLM01000063.1 GCA_003560495.1 Bacillus sp. (in: firmicutes)
AGCAGGATGCTTCGCTTGCAAAACGGAATCTGGCTAAAGATTCTTTTTAAAAAATTGACAGAGAATGATTCATTCTCTTTTTCCTTCACAATCGTCTTTTGTTTAGTTTTCAAAGGGCAAAATAGAGATAAAAAATTGCGCCTCTTCCTTAATGGCGACTTATTACATTATATATTCTCCATTATAGAAAGTCAATAACTTTTTTGGGAGAATTTTATGCATGCCGGTGTGTTTCTTCGCCAGCGAGATTAAATGTACCACAGCATTTTCAGCTTCCGCAACCGTTTCAACATATTCAGAAAATTTGTTTTTTCATCCATCTATATGCAGGACAGAAGGAGATATTTTATCTACATATTGATTCCCGCTGCACCGGTGATACATTCTTCTCTGAGTATTTTATTTTTAACTCTTAATTAACATCCAGGGCTTTTCGTTCAAAAATGCTGCGGACGTACACTTTTACATTGATACACATCAGGTCGGCAGGAAAATATTTTTCTTTCTGCAGGTTACACCTGAAGCTTCGTTATCATCTTAGAGCGCCTGCGGCTCTTTTCTCCTGCATCGAATAACACTTTCATCTGCCACTTCACAGCAGAACGAATGGAAGTAAAGGTTCATTCCGTAATCAACAACGTTTTACACAGCTTTGTTTTAAAAAGCAGCGAGCCCATTTTATGTAACCAAAAAATGAAACGGCAGACTGCCCTTGAAAAGGAGCGTGCTGAGAAGTTTTCATTACAACAGCTGTGAAACCTTCTATAGAAAAGACCCGCCTTTCAGGAAACCGTACGTCTATTAAAAAAACGCCCGGCAGTTTCCCACCGGACGCTCTTAATTTTATTCTTCCTCTGAATCTCCTGTTTCTTCTGTTGCTTCTACTGCTTCTGCTTCCTCCGAACCGTTTTCTTCCGGCTCTTCGTTTTCCGGCTCACCGCCTTCTTCCAGAAGCTCCTCTTCTTCGTCTTCTTCATCCGAAATGTTCACACGGGCCACGGTAGAAACAAATTCGCCGTCGCCGACACGGATCAGCCGTACTCCCTGTGTATTTCTGCCTGTCTGGGAAATTTCCGCCACGTGCATACGGATAAGCACTCCGTTCGTAGTGATTACCATGAGGTCATGATCTTCTGCCACTACTTTCAGTGACACAAGGTCTCCGTTCCTCTCCGTAATGTTACACGTCTTGATTCCTTTACCGCCGCGTGTCTGTTGACGGTATTCTTCAATAGGTGTCCGCTTTCCAAAGCCTTCCTCCGTAACGATCAGCACATCCTGATCCGGATGCAGAATATCCATGCCGACAACTTCGTCTCCGTTTGTCAGCTGAATTCCTTTCACCCCGGCAGCTGTACGGCCCATCTGCCGGACGTCCTGCTCGTTAAAGCGGATTGCCTGGCCTTTTTTCGTACCGGTGATAATTTCCTGATCCCCGTTTGTCAGGCGCACCCCGTGCAGCTCGTCCCCTTCACGGAGCTTGATAGCAAACAGCCCGCCTCGGCGGATCTTTTTAAAGGCCTGAAGTTCAGTACGCTTCGAAACACCGTATTTCGTCATAAAGAAAAGCGACTGGTTTTCAGCAAACTCGGAAATCGGAATAACGGTACTGATGTACTCATCCTGATCAATCTGAAGCAGATTAATGATAGGAATGCCTTTCGATGTCCGCTTCTGCTCGGGCACTTCATAGCCTTTGATACGGTACACCTTGCCTTTATTCGTAAAGAAAAGCAGGTGATCATGCGAGTTGGTTACAAAGAGATGGCGCACGAAATCTTCATCGTGCGTACCCATTCCCTGTACTCCCCGTCCGCCGCGTTTCTGGCTGCGGTAGGTGGATACCGGAAGGCGTTTAATGTAGCCCTGATGGGAAAGCGTAATCGCCACGTTCTGGCGTGGAATCAGATCTTCGTCCTCAAACGTATCCTCTCCGAGCGTGATAATCGTACGCCGGTCATCGGCATAGCGGTCCCGGATATCGATCAGTTCCTCACGGATAATCTCCAGCACTTTTTCTTCATTGGCAAGGATTTCCTTGAGTTCAGCGATTTTTGCGATCAAATCTTTATATTCTGATTCAATTTTATCCCGTTCAAGACCGGTCAGGCGCTGAAGCCTCATATCGAGAATTGCCTGAGCCTGATCGTGGGAAAGCTCATAGCGCTCCATCAGACCTGTCCGGGCCGCTTCTGTCGTCTGAGAGGCACGGATGAGTTCAATAACTTCATCCAGGTGATCCAGTGCAATACGCAGACCTTCCAGAATGTGCGCCCGTGCCTCTGCTTTTTTCAGCTCGTAGGCGGTACGGCGCCGGATAACCACTTTCTGATGCTCCAGGTAGTGGTACAGCGTTTCCTTTAAGGAAAGCACTTTCGGGCGGCCGTTAACGAGTGCGAGCATGTTAATACCGAAGCTCGTCTGCAGGGCGGTCTGCTTGTAAAGGTTGTTCAGAAGCACATTGGCGTTGGCGTCCCGCCGCAGTTCAATAACGATACGCATGCCGGTACGGTCGGATTCATCCCGCAGATCCGTAATGCCCTCGATTTTTTTATCACGGACAAGCTCAGCGATTTTTTCTATCAGCCTCGCTTTATTCACCTGATACGGAAGTTCGTGCACGAGAATGCGCTGCTTGTTGTTTTTCTCCTCAATTTCACACTTTGCCCGGATAAGGATGGAGCCTTTCCCTGTTTCATAGGCCCGGCGGATACCGGAAACTCCGATAATTTCCGCTCCCGTCGGAAAGTCCGGTCCCGGAATATGTTCCATTAAGTCCAGCGATGTAAGATCCGGATCTTTTGAGAGAGCGAGCACCCCGTCAATCACTTCGCTTAAATGATGAGGAGGGATATTCGTTGCCATACCTACGGCGATTCCGGACGTTCCGTTAACGAGCAGATTTGGAAAACGTGCGGGAAGAACGACCGGCTCCGTTTCCGATCCGTCGTAGTTTTCCTGGTAGTCGATTGTATCCTGCTTAATATCACGGACAAGCTCCATGGAAATTTTGGACATTCTCGCTTCCGTATAACGCATCGCAGCGGCAGCATCGCCGTCGACAGACCCGAAGTTTCCGTGGCCGTCAACGAGCATGTTGCGGTAGCTGAAGTCCTGCGCCATGCGGACCATTGTTTCGTATACAGCCGAGTCCCCGTGCGGGTGGTACTTACCGATAACTTCCCCGACGATACGGGCGGATTTTTTATAGGCTTTATCCGACGTAATACCGAGTTCATTCATCGCGTAAAGAATCCGGCGGTGGACCGGCTTCAGGCCGTCCCGCACATCCGGAAGTGCACGGCTGACGATAACACTCATCGCATAGTCCATGAAGGACGTACGCATTTCCTGGCTGATGTTTATATCTTTTACTCTTGGATTATCTTGCTGATCAGACATGTATTCCCCTCCATTCACCAGATGCCTGAAGACACCGGTTTTTCAGCAGAAGCAGCCGTGCTGCTTTTATTCTATGGAATCTGTGGAGCCTGCAATACGGCACCGAAACAGTGCAAAGGCTGTTCTCCGGAACAGCGGCCCGGGAACAACCTTCGCAGTGCACCACAGCTTAAATATCCAGGTTTTTCACGTAATGGGCGTTGGCATGGATAAAGTCCCGGCGGGGTTCCACGCGGTCCCCCATCAGTGTTTCAAACACTTCATCCGCAAGCAGTGCATCGTCCATGCTGACCTGCATAACAGTCCGCATATCCGGGTTCATCGTGGTTTCCCACAGCTGGGTCGGGTTCATTTCCCCAAGACCCTTGTAACGCTGAAGACCTGGCTTCGGCGTCGGGGAAAGTTCGGAAAGAATCCGTTCCATTTCTTTTTCGTTGTAAGCGTACTGCACCGATTTGCCCTGGGTTACTTTGTAGAGCGGCGGCTGGGCAATATAAATATAGCCTTCTTCAATCAGCGGACGCATGTAGCGGTACAGGAAAGTAAGCAGAAGTGTACGGATATGGGCTCCGTCCACGTCGGCATCCGTCATAATAATAATCTTATGATATCGGGCTTTGGAAATATCAAAATCTTCTCCGATTCCGGTACCGAGAGCCGTAATGATAGCCCGTATTTCGTTGTTTGAGAGAATTTTATCAAGACGTGCTTTTTCCACGTTAATAATTTTCCCGCGGAGAGGCAGAATCGCCTGGAAATGGCGGTCGCGCCCCTGCTTGGCAGAACCACCCGCAGAATCCCCCTCCACGACGTATATCTCACTGATAGACGCGTCCCGGGAGGAGCAGTCCGCCAGTTTGCCGGGCAGAGAGCTTACTTCCAGAGCAGATTTGCGCCGGGTAAGTTCCCGAGCTTTTTTCGCAGCGTCGCGGGCGCGGGAAGCCATAAGACCCTTTTCGACAATCTGACGGGCGGTTGTCGGATTTTCCGCAAGAAACTTTGCCATATGCTCCGAAAAGAGAGAATCCGTTATTGTCCGGGCTTCACTGTTTCCGAGCTTTGTTTTCGTCTGGCCTTCAAACTGCGGATCCGGAATTTTCACGGAAACAATCGCTGTCAGTCCTTCACGGACGTCGTCGCCGACGAGGTTCGGGTCTGCTTCCTTAAACAGATTGTTTTTCCGGGCGTAGTCGTTAATAACACGCGTCAGTCCGGTTTTAAACCCGGATTCATGCGTTCCGCCCTCATGGGTGTTGATGTTGTTGGCAAAAGAATACAGACTGCTCGTGAAACCGTCGTTGTACTGCATCGCAATCTCCAGCTGGATACCTTCCTTTTCCCCTTCCAGGAAAATCGGCGGCTCATGCAGCGGGCTTTTCGTACGGTTCAAGTGTTCTACGAACGATTTAATTCCGCCTTCGTAATAGTACTCTGCTTCTTTCCCCTCGTCCCGCTCGTCGTTAATAAAGATGCGCAGACCGCGGTTCAGGAAAGCAAGCTCGCGGAGACGGTTGGCAAGAATATCAAAATCATATTCCGTCGTTTCGGTAAAGATCTCCTCATCCGGCCAGAACGTAATTTCTGTTCCCTGCTTTTCTGTTTCGCCGATCACCTGAAGCTCCGTTGAAGGAATTCCGCGGGCGAAATCGATAAAATAAATCTGGCCTTCCTTGTATACCTTTACTTCCAGTCTGCTGGATAGAGCGTTTACAACAGAAGCCCCTACGCCGTGCAGACCGCCGGATACTTTATAGCCGCCGCCGCCGAATTTACCGCCTGCGTGCAGGACGGTCATAATGACCTCAACAGCCGGCCGGCCCATCTTTTCATGCATACCGACAGGAATACCCCGGCCGTTATCCTCCACCTTAATAGAGTTATCTCTTCCGATGGTTACGTGAATAGTGTCACAGTGTCCCCCCATCGCTTCATCGATACTGTTGTCGACGATTTCCCAGACGAGATGATGCAGCCCGCGTCCGCTCGTGGAACCAATATACATACCAGGACGCTTCCGGACAGCTTCCAGACCTTCCAGCACCTGAATTTGACTTTCATCATACGATTGATTATCAAGACTCAATGTTCTTCACCTGCATTTCTTCCACTGATTTCAATCAGCGGATGGATTCTTCTTCGTTGCCTGCAAACGTCATGTTTTCCGCACGGCGCCTGAGCGTGTGCGACGAAATCGGTGACAAATAAACCGTGTCCTCTGTTACAACAATGGATTTGGCTGAATCAGCTGACGTTCTGCGTCAGTCCCTGCTCCTCATTTTCCTTCATGAAAGCCCGGTTCTCCGAAGACGTCTCCCCGCTTTCATGGTCCAGGATGGCAATGATTCGTTCCGCTTTTATCACGAGATCCCCGCCTAAATGTACAAACATGGATTCCACCTCATTCTTTTTTCGAAATCGTTCCTTCTTCGACATAAAAGGTAGCCGCCTCATCGAGAAGATGATGGTCGATTCCTTCTACACTCGTTGTCGTCACAAACGTCTGGACTCTTCCTCTGATTGAATTCAGAAGATGTGTCTGCCGGTGGTCGTCGAGCTCCGAAAGTACATCATCCAGCAGAAGAATCGGATATTCACCCGTATTTTCGTGGATCAGCTCGATTTCGGCAAGTTTCAAAGAAAGGGCCGTTGTCCGCTGCTGTCCCTGCGAGCCGAACGTCTGAATATTCCGGCCGTTGACGTAAAAGGCCAGATCATCCCGGTGTGGACCGATCTGGGTCGTTCCGCGCCGCATTTCCTGTTCTTTTACCCGGCTGAATTCCTTCTGCAGAGCCTGACGGATCTCCTCAATCGTCATGGAGGCATCCACGTCCACAGTCGGTTCATAATAAACAGAAAGCTCTTCCTTTCCGCGGCTTATATCATGATGAATGGGCCGGGCCCACTCCTCGAGCTTCGCCGTGAAGGCAAAGCGCCTTTTTAACACTTCCGCTCCGGAAACCGTCAGCTGCTCGGTCATGACGTCGAGCATGGCTTCATCCGCTTCCCTTTTCCTTTCCCGAAGCTCCTTCAGCCATTGATTGCGCTGCTTCAGAACTTTGTAGTACTGCGATAAGTAATACAGGTAGACCGAATTGATCTGACCCATTTCTATATCGAGAAAACGCCGCCGTATCTGCGGGCTTCCTTTGACGAGTGTTAAATCTTCCGGTGCAAACATCACAATGGTACAGGTGCCGATATAATCGCTCAGCCGTTTTTTTTCGATCGCATTCACTTTTACTTTCTTCCCCTGTTTCGAAAAAATAACTTCCATTTCCATCGGGCCGTTCCGGTTCGTAAATCCTCCGGTTATACGGGCGAAGGGCTTGTCCCAGCGGATAAGTTCCCTGTCTCTCGGCGTGCGGTGGGATCTGGCAAGGGCGAGTACGTAGATGGATTCCATCAGGTTCGTTTTTCCCTGGGCGTTTTCCCCAAGAATCACGTTTACCTGGTTCTGGAATTTAAGCGTCAGTGCTTCGTAGTTGCGGTAGTCCTTTAAGGTCAGCTCGTTTATCTGCACGGGACGCCTCCATTACTCTGCCTCAATCCGCAGCTCTCCTACCTCTTCAATCACGACGTGATCTCCCGGATAGAGCTTTCTTCCGCGGCGGTTGTCTGCCGTTCCGTTTACTTCCACAGGAAATTCCTGGAGAAAAGGTTTGGCTGCTCCTCCGGAAGGGATGATAGCTGCTTCTTTTAATGCCTGGCCGAGCGTAATGTACTCTCCCCGCACCGTTATCCGATGTTCCATACTGTATGTCAACTCACTTTCCCGTCTGATACGTGCAAAATTGCCTCATCCTACATTGTACTAAAATATTACGGAATACGCCAACCGACTTTGCCAGCTTTTAATGCATGGCGGAAAAGCCCACCAGAAGCTGTTTTTCCTCTGATGGGCTTTGTTGGTCTGTTATTTTATTATACCAAATATTTGTTCGTATTTGTACTAATAAGTCCTTACCGGCGAGAACAGGTGAAGCATGTAGTCGCGGTCGGCCGGCCGCATAATAAATGGGCTCATCGCCCCGGTGAACTGAATCGTGACGTCCGTGGACTCAATCACGCGCAGCGCGTCGATAATGTTTTTGCCGTTAAAGGAAATCCGGAGTTCCTCCCCTTCAAACTGATCGCAGGCAACTTCCTCTGTTACTTTTCCTACTTCAGGAGTAACAGAAGTAATTTCCAGTTTTGTTTCTCCGAGCGATTTCAGGTTAACAACATTGTTTTTGCCGTCTCTGGAAAGAAGCAGTGCCCGTTCGATTGCTGCGAGCAGCTTTTTGGCTTCCACCTGCACATTCGTTTTGGAGTTGGTAGGAATCATGTTTTTGGTCGCCGGATAATTTCCGTCAAGAAGCCGGGAAAAGAAAAGAATATTCTTCGATTTAAAAAGGATCTGATTGTTTGTCACGGTGACATCAATCGTGTCTTCGGTGTCATCAAGAATTTTGCTCAGCTCCGAAAGGCTTTTACCCGGAATAACAACATTGGAAAAATCCGCGTCCTCAGCGCCTTCCACTGCTGCTTCCCGCATCGCAAGGCGGTGGCTGTCAGTAGCTGTACACATGAGGCGTCCTTCCTCCATTCCCCAGTGGATTCCTGTCAGAATCGGCCGGGTTTCCGCTGTGGACACAGCAAAAGCTGTCTGCTTAATGAGAGCTTTCAGAAGGTCAGTTTTCAGTTGAAATTTATTGCCTTCTTCCACTTCCGGCAGACGCGGAAACTCATCCGGATCGAGTCCGTTTAAATTAAACTCTGAACTTCCGGAGCTGATTTTCGTCACGTTTTGATCATTGATGGATACTTCCACTGTGGATTCCGGAAGTTTTTTGATGATATCGGCAAAATATTTAGCCTGAAGAACAATGGCTCCCGGTTTTTCCACATCGACTACTTGCTTATCCCCTTCTTCTGCCGGAATAAATGCTTCGATCGAAATATCGGAGTCACTTCCGGTCAGTGTCACTCCATCGTCAAACGCGACGATTTTCAGACCCGAGAGAATTGGCATCGTTGCTCTGGATGAAATAGCTTTGGAAACGTGCTGAATGTTCTGGACAAATATATCCCGCTGAATTGTAAATTTCATAAATCGGCGGCCTCCTTTTCACAGCCCTCTGTGACTGTATATTAATATTAATTATTTATTTTAAACCCGCAGTAGTAGTACTAGGGCCTGTGCATTTGTGGATAACCCTGAAATTACCCGGGAGAATAAAGTTATAAACATGTGGATAAAGTGTGTATAAGTGCGTAACGGTTTTCCACAGTGTGCACAGCCGTTTTTTTAGGAAGAGCGGAGCTGGTTCGTTATATCTTTGATCTGCTGCTGAAGTTCACTGTCTTCGGAGAGCAGTTTGGAAATTTTCTCATGGGCGTGAATAACGGTCGTATGATCCCGTTTTCCAAACGCTGCACCAATTTTCGGGAGCGAATGATCTGTCATCTCCCTGGAAAGATACATCGCAATCTGCCTTGGATAAGCGACGGTTTTCGTCCGCTTTTTCGCTTTCATGTCCTCGACTCTGACTCCGAAAGCAGCTGCAACCGAAGCCTGGACGTCGTCAATTGTCACTTCTTTTGCTTTCGCATTCGGGATAATATCTTTCAGCGCCACAGCTGCAAGATCAGCGTTCATGTCCTGGTTAATGAGGGAAGAGTAAGCGACGACGCGGATCAGAGCCCCTTCCAGTTCCCGGATGTTCGTGTCTATCTGATTCGCTATATAAAGCATGACTTCGTTAGGAATATCGAGATTTTCCGCTTTTGCTTTTTTCCGGAGAATCGCAATTCTCGTTTCCAGATCCGGCGGGGTAATATCCGTAATCAGCCCCCACTCAAAGCGGGAGCGAAGCCGGTCCTCCAGTGTAGGAATTTCCTTCGGCGGCCGGTCACTGGAAATAACGATCTGCTTCCTTTCTTCATGCAGGGAATTAAACGTGTGAAAAAATTCTTCCTGTGTCTGTTCTTTTCCCGCAAGAAACTGAATATCATCTATCAGAAGCACGTCAACATTCCGGTATTTATTGCGGAAATGGACGGCTTTGTTATCCCGGATGGAATTAATAAATTCATTCGTAAACTTCTCCGATGACAAATAGACGACCTTTGCATCCGGATTATGATCGATCACATAATGGCCGATCGCATGCATGAGGTGGGTTTTACCCAGTCCTACTCCCCCGTAAATAAACAGCGGATTGTAGGCTTTAGCCGGTGCTTCCGCGACAGCGAGTGACGCTGCGTGGGCAAACCGGTTGCCGCTCCCGATAACGAACGTATCAAACGTATATTTCGGGTTCAGCATGTGCTTTGGCGGCTCACCTGGTGTATCTGCAGCCGGCTCCGGCGGTTTCCTGCTGATGTCCATCTCGGGTTCGGCGTTTTCTTCTTTCGGCAGAATGAATTTTGCTTCCAGCTCTGCTCCGGTCAATTCCTGCAGTGTATCGGTAATAATATTGAAGTAGCGGTTTTCCAGCCAGTCCCGGGCAAATTCATTCGGTGCAATCACAGTAATCGTGTTTGAACTCTGGTTGATGGAATCTGCCTGGGTATCCTTAAACCACGTATCGAAACTCGGTTTACTGACCTTTTCTTCGATTTTTTGAAGCGCCTGCTCCCAGAGATCATCTAAATTCTCCACACTTTTCCCTCCTTTACGCGACTTTCTGTTCTGTAACAGCCTACCGGAAATTAATTATCCCCCTCCGGTGTGTACAACGGTTGTACAACCCGGATGAATAAAAATACACACAGGGGATGTGCATATCACATATTATAGTAGAAAAGAGGTAATCAACAATTTCCGGTACTTTGTGGATAAACTTATTAAGCATGTTGTACAACTATCCACACCTTTATGCACAGCTGTGGATAGAATTAAAGCTGCAAATATTTTTCCACGAGAAAAAACATCACTATCGTACCAAAAAAAAGCGAGCCTGACAACGTTCCTTTAAAGTTATCCACACTATTCAAGGGGTTGTGCTCAATTTTTATCCACAACACTAGATACTGTGAAGAACTTGTGTGCAGGAGTGTGGAAGAAAAAAATGCGGCGAAAAAATTATCCACAGAGGGGCGCAGGAAGAAAAAAAGAGTAATTTGTACAAGGAAAAAGCAGAAACAGATACTGACGATATACCGGAAGAAGACAAGAGGTGCAAAAACGTGGAAGAAAACAGGCAGAGAGAAATGCTGAAAAAATTCTGCTTGCAGATGGAGAGGAAGAAAGCTGCTTCAAAAAGAAAATATAAAAAAAAGAAAGCCTCTCCTTTTTTTATTAAGCTATGTTTAAGTTCACTGCCGGCTGGAGAAACACTTCGCTTCCAACCGGTCTGCCGTGGAGGAGATTTTCGGGCAGGCTGCGTCCTCTTCTCCAATCTCCTTCTTCCGCGGGCCGGTTTCCATTTCGTATTGTCGTAGAAAAGATAAGTTCTACTTTTCATGAACGCTGTTCTTTCTTTTGTAAAACCGCGGCAGGTGTAAAGAGCCTCAGGCAACCTTCAAAAACAACCCGGAGCTTTAATAGAGACATTCATAAAAAATCATTGCACCGTGAGGAATGGAAAGGTCCTTTTCCAGTAAGGGTACTTCTTATCCCAACAGGTGGAACGAAGCCTGTTTTATGCCTGTTCTTTTTTACCGTAAGCTGCAGTGGACATGGAAAGCCTCTCCGTGGAAACGAAAGCGAACGTTCATTTTTTTATTTTCAAGGCAGCCTTTTTATCAGCTGTATTTAAGTTGGCTGTTGATAACTGGAGAAATGGAAACCCAAAATGGTGTTCATCGTACAGAAATGCTCTGTTTCCGAGGAGGCCTTCGTTATTAAAGAGGAAATCGAAGTTACTCTTGACAGGTGTAAGCTAAAAATTTATAATTTACAAGACTGCCTGCCGCAGA
>PWLM01000002.1 GCA_003560495.1 Bacillus sp. (in: firmicutes)
AAAGAAACAATATTTGAAAAATAATTCCGTTAAATTGAATACTCATTCATTTTACAAGTAATCCCACCCTCCTGTAAAGTTTCTGAAGAAGACCATTCTCATAGTCCATTTCTTTCCTATCCTCCGGCTGTTGAGCTATTATTCCGTTATAGATGGACGGTTTGGTAGTGGGGTATTGTCGTCAGCTGTATGCTCACCGGCTGTGAAGGATCTTCTGGCTGCGCTGCGTCTCCGCCGTTACGGAGGGAGAACTGTTTCTTTGTCGAAAGGCTGCCTTGAAAATAAAGAGAAACGTTCGCTTTCGTTTCTACGTCCCGGAAAGCGCAAGCAGGGCAGCGTATATCCACACACGCAAAAACACTTTATTCAACAGCCACAAATAACCCCGGCAGTTTTCCCTGCCGGGGTTATTTGTCTATGCCATTCCGCATTCTCTTTCTGCAGCAGAAGCCGTGCATCTTATGCTTCGCCTAAATAAAAAACACCCAGTAAATCATGCCGCCGATAAGGAAGGCAGCACAGAATATCATAAGTATTTTTGCAAGTCTTTCCATAATTTCGGCCTCCCGTAATTTATATACTTGCCCCGATAACGAACGAAAGGGATACAGCCAGTATGAATGAAAGCAGTCCGACGGCCCGGTTATCTGCCTCAAGCTCTTTATCCACTTTGAATGTTGGTGTCAGAAATTCAAAAATAAAATACACAAACAGAAGCAGGAGAAAACCGTAGGCCCCCCATCCAAGCATACCGAGAACAGAATCATTAGCTTCGATGGAATACCGGAATATATTGGCTATACCAAACACTTTCCCTGAAGTCGCCATAGCAACAGCCATATTCCCTTTTCGGAATTCCTCCCATGTCGTATAGGGTGTCACCCATTCAAATACAGCAAGCGCTACAATGATGGATAAAACGACGACGCTGTAAACACCAGCTGTATGAATATAATCGTGCTGAAACAGGGTTTCCACGTTTTCAGCCCCCTTTTACTTCAGTTTGGCAATCGTTACTCCGGAGCCGCCTTCGCCCTGTGTCCCGGGACGGATTTCCGACACATTCCGATGTTTTTTCAGCAGCTCCTCCACTCCTTTTCGCAGAGCACCGGTGCCTTTTCCATGAATGATGGACACCTGATGATAACCGGCAAGAACCGCTTCATCCAAATACTTTTCCACTTCCATCATCGCATTTTCGTACCGTTCTCCCCGGAGGTCGAGCTCTGTTTTTACGTGGGCGCTTCTGCCGCGTACCGTAGCCATCGGTTTTGTTTCCACCGGCTTCGGCCGGCTGATATATAGGAGATCATCTTTTTTCACTTTCATTTTCATTACCCCGAGCTGTACTGTGTACTCATTTTCGTTTGCTTTATCAACGATCGTTCCTTTTTGATTGAAGCTTTCCACTTTTACTTCGTCTCCAGGTTCGAGTGTATCAATCTGCGGTTTTTTCTTCTTAGGCTTTTTCTTTTTCTGCTTTTCTGCAAAATCAGGTTCTGCTTCGTCCAGTTTCTTTTTTGCCTCGATCAGTTCATGTTCCTTGATCGCCGGGTTGTTTTTCTGCATTTCCCTCAGTTCGGAAATAATACTTTCCGCTTCTTCCCGGGCTTTATGGACGTAACCGGCCGCTTTGTCTTCTGCCGACTGGAGAAGACGGTCCTTCTGATCTTCCCATTCCTCTATTTTCTGCGAAAGATCCTGGTGAAGCTGTTCCGCTTCTTCCCGGAAGACTGCTGCTGATTCCATTTCTTCTTCAGCTTTTTTCCGGCTTTCTTCCAGAGAGGAAATCATATTTTCCACTTTGTTTGTTTCTGTGGAAATTTGATTTTTGGCCGCTTCAATAATACTTTCCTTCAGTCCGAGCCGGCTGCTGATAGCAAATGCATTACTTCTTCCAGGCACACCGATCAGAAGACGGTAAGTCGGGCGCAGTGTTTCGACATTAAACTCCACGCTTGCGTTCATTACGCCTTCCCGGTCGTAGGCGTAGCCTTTCAGCTCGCTGTAATGGGTGGTCGCAATAACTTTTGCCCCGACGTTGTATACATGGTCCAGAATTGATATGGCAAGCGCCGCCCCTTCTGTCGGGTCGGTTCCTGCCCCGAGTTCGTCAAACAGGACGAGCGACTGAAAATCCACGTCTTCCATAATCTGAACGATATTCGTCATGTGAGAGGAAAATGTACTCAGACTCTGTTCAATGGACTGCTCATCGCCGATGTCAGCAAAAATCTTCTGAAAAACGGCCGCCGTAGACCCTT
Organism: Bacillus sp. (in: firmicutes); assembly: GCA_003560495.1. Taxonomy (GTDB): domain Bacteria; phylum Bacillota; class Bacilli; order Bacillales; family Salisediminibacteriaceae; genus Alkalicoccus. The sequence continues at coordinate 2,265 of PWLM01000002.1, forward strand.
CCTCACACGGAATCTGCAGGCCGGACTGGGCCATCAGTGTCAAAAGGCCGACGGTTTTCAGTGTGACGGTTTTTCCTCCGGTGTTCGGTCCGGTGATTACAAGTGAAGAAAAATCTCCGCCGAGTTCGACGTCGATCGGTACGATTTCGTTATTCGGGATGAGCGGATGACGCGCCCCCTTCATTTCAATACGGCTGTTTTCATTTAAAGCTGGTTCCGTTGCACGGATCGACTTGGCGTAGGACGCTTTCGCAAACATAAAATCAACTTCTGTCATCGTCCGGACGACCACACTGAGCTCTTCTGTATATTCAGATACGGAAGCAGAAAGCTGCTGCAGAATTTTTTCGATTTCGTACTTTTCCTTTGTACGTGCTTCCCGGAGCTGGTTGTTTGCCTGTACGACGCTTTCCGGTTCCACAAACAATGTGGCTCCGGAAGCAGACTGGTCATGGACAATTCCGCCGAAATGACCGCGGTATTCGGCTTTAACCGGTATAACATAGCGGTCGTTACGGATCGTCACAATGGCATCAGAAAGCATCTTTTTTCCGGAAGAAGAACGTGTAAT
>PWLM01000140.1 GCA_003560495.1 Bacillus sp. (in: firmicutes)
CTTGGAGTTGCTTGATTAATTGTTAAAGTTCCACTTACAAAAGTTAAATTATAACTTCCTATATTATCTATTGTTAAAGTCCCTTGAGTAATATCATAAGTTCCTACACTTTCTCCTGTATCTCTTGTTAAGTCTCCAGAGATTTCATCTGTATATGCTAAACTTCCACTTGTTAATTGATATGTCCATGTTGGGTCTTCCTCTCCATAAGTTTTCTCTTTATTGTCTGCTGTAATTTGTATTGGTCTTTGGGTTATATTTAGGTTGTAGATTGTTGAGTTTGTATTTCCAGCAGTATCATTAACTGAAACATTTACATAATAATTACTAACATTCAAAGGAGAAGTCCAATTCAAAAATCCAGTTGAGTTTATTACAAAGTTTGTTGTATCATTAACCCACCATGCACTTATTCCTGATTCACTTGTAGCATTGAATTTAACTCCATCCCATAAAGTTCCATAGACTATACTCTCGTCTGCAGGAATTGTTGTAAAATAAGGAGCAAACAATCCAATTTCAACTGTTCTTAATTCTGTCTCATTCAACAACCCCATCCTATCTTGCGTATAAGCCTTGAAACTATAATCTCCATCTGTCAAGTTAGTAAAATTAACTTCTAAATATTTCTCACTTGTATTCGCATACAAACCCTTAACTTCATCTTCACTTAAAGCACGATTAAAAATCATTAAGTCATCTAGTTTTCCATCAAAAACACGAAAGGATAAACTTTCTGCTCCAATCCATAAAGGTTCATCCACGCTTTGTATGAACCCTGTGTTCCCACGAGAGTTGTCAAATTCACCATCAATATACATTATTTGGGTTCCTGATGCTTCTGAATATGTTAATGCAACATGATACCACGAACCTTCGCCTAGTTGTGTATTGGTTGTTAAATGACCAAAAGACGAAGAAAGCTGTGAACGCAATGCTCCACTATCTTCCAGTCTGATAAAATATCCATCATTATAAGTTGTACCTTTATGTATAATTCGTGGGACAAAGTCCGTAGGGTTATGGTTAATTTTCATCCAAAGAGATATGGTTATAGCTTCCTCTAAATCAATAGAGGCATGATTATCAACCTCAACAGTATTATCATTACCGTCAAACTCCATTGCCTTCCCCATATAACCATCAACAACATCATCAGAACTTAAACCACCTTGAAAAGTTCCAAAATTATTATAACTAGAATTATCAAAAATTCCAGTTGAGTTATAATCATCCATTCTCCACCATCCAACCAAACTATTATTGAAATCTATAAATGTTGAAATATCACTATCACCTCTATCAACATCTGAAGAAGTTACATTAATATAAATATTATCTTCACTCTGAACTGAACTATCTTCTGGAGTTGGTGAAACAAATTGAATTGAAGGATTTATTGTATCACTTTCATTAAAATATTCTTCACTATAAATATACCAAGTCGGACTACTTCCAGGAACTTGCCAACTTAAATAAGGATAACCATCATTTAGATTATGTTCTGTGTTTAATGTTATGTCCCAAGACTCACTCATATTATCAAAATTTTCATAATCTTCTACTTGAGTGTAGAGATTTATGTCCTTCATTTCACTTTCACTTGCAAAAGCCACCCTACCTACAGTCCCAGCACCGCTTCCTATTAAATCTGTGTGTGTTCCTTCTAATGCAAAACTATCAATAACTTCTGCCTCGTGGATTATAGTCCCAATTAAACCCCCCACATTATCTCCTGTCCCAGTTACACTTCCTATTGAGTATGATTTACTTGTCTCAGAATCCCACTGAACCCTTCCAATTAAACCCCCTACATTATCACTTCCATTAACAGCTCCAGTTGCATAAGTGTTCTTTACCAATTTCTTGCTGTCACCTGTTAAACCCCCTACATTATCCCCACCTGTAACATTTCCTTCTGCATAACTGTTTTTTATTGTTCCCTCGTCAGTATCTCCAACCAATCCACCTACATAGTTATTACCTTCAACATTAGCAGTTGAATATGAATTTTCTATAAAAGTATAAACTCCAATCATCTTACCTGCCAAACCACCAACATTATTATTTCCTTTCACACTTCCTGTTGAGTATGAATTTTCAATTGTTCCGTCATTCTCTCCAACCAAGCCCCCAACATAATTCTGTCCTGTAATATCTACATCTTTCAAACCAATATTTTTTATCTCACCATCACCTGAAATAAACCCAAATAATCCAACATAGTCTGTGGTATTTCTATTAATGTGTAAATCACTTATAGTATAATTTTTTCCGTCAAACGTTCCACCAAACACATTTTGCCAATCAGGCCCAATCGGCTCCCATCCTTCTCCGTCGTTTGCTGTTGAACTTGCCAATTCAGTATAACCTGCTGTATCTTCGTCTAAATCATTCATTAATTCATACGAAGCTGTTAAATTATTTCTTGTTGCATTTAAACCAGTCCAATTTGTTATTTGATAAGGGTCTTCGGGTGTTCCACTTCCACCACCAAAAGAACCTAAAATCCACATAGACATTAAATTACTCTCGCCTAAATCACTTTCAATAAATACTTGAAATGATTGAATCGAATTATTTGAAACAGTGGTTTCATAAGAATAAATATTATAATTTTTCACATCATCTAAAAGAGTATTTGTTCTGCCCATTTCATTTGCTCTATTAACTACATCAGAATATTTATCTTCAACTAAATTATATTCATTTGGAAAATTAACTTCTAATAATTCTTTATTATTTGGAACAGCAACTACGATTGTAATATCTTTTTCATCTTTATAAAGATTATCTAATTTAATTAAAGCCCTATCATTATAAA
>PWLM01000163.1 GCA_003560495.1 Bacillus sp. (in: firmicutes)
AGTGTCAAGGTAGCCTTGCAGGTAACGGCTGGGTATATGTGTTGTACGCCTGACCACTAACTTTCAAATTAAGTACAACACTTCATTGGCGTATAACATATATACCGTGTTATGTGCCGTTTTTATTCAGAAAATTTAATTAAAATGGAAAAGGCAATCGAAGTACTGAAAAAAGAACTAAAAAATATTGAGTATCTATACGCTAATTATGATCGAGCAAACGTCTTAAAGCATATTGATGTTGGTGGTATGCAAAAAAAGATGGATGCCTTAAAATACTCAATAGATATACTGCAACGTGCATCTTAAAATGGCACATAACGACCGAGTATAAGCGTAGTGCTTACACTAATATTAATTTGAAAAACTAAAATTAAAAATATGAAAAAAAGATTAATTAAAAAACTGAAAGTATTACGCTTATACTTTGTTAGGCAACGTTTGTCTAATATGTTGTGTGAAGTAGAATGTGAAATATTGAAACCCATATCTCACAAATATCGTGAAGAACTAATTGAAGAATGGAATGAAATTAAATATCGGTTGGACTGTATTTCTTAAATGTTGCCTAACGGACAGGTATATGAAAAGTAGCCCAGCCACAAACTTTGATATTATGCACCGACCTTTCATAGGCTATTTTTTATATACCATGTTAGCCATCTGGTGCGGTTTTTAACTACAAAATTTGATACGAGAATGAATGTAAAAAAAGAAAAAATAGGGAGGGAAAAAATATTAGTTTCCTTTTCAGCAGGAGAAACATCTGCTTATATGTGCCATTTATTAAAAGAGAATTATAGTGATAAATATGAGTTTGTATTCGTATTTGCTAATGTTGGAGAGGAGCATGAAGAAACTTTAATATTTGCCGATAAATGTGATAAATATTTTGGGTTAAATTTGGTTTGGGTAGAACCTAAAATTATTCATCAAGTAGGGAAAGGAACAAAGCACACTATTGTTGATTTTGAAACTGCTGAAAGAAGCGGAATAAATGGGAACTTTGAAGAATATATAAAGAAGTTTGGAATACCGAACTATCAAAACATGACCTGCACCAGAGAACTGAAAGAACGCCCAATTACTTCATTTGCTCGCTCAATAGGATGGAAGCATAAAGACTATAAAACAGCAATAGGCATAAGGGCAGATGAAATTGATAGGATTTCAAAAAATAGGGAAAAACTAAATTTATTTTATCCACTTATTGAATTAAAGCGAACTACAAAAAAAAATGTTAATGCTTTTTGGGATGCAATGCCTTTTAGATTAGAAATAACTGGATGGGAAGGGAATTGCAAAACATGTTGGAAAAAATCATTTAGAAAATTAGCGACATGCTCAATTCATCATCCAGAATGGTTTAATTTTAATAATACGATGGTTGAAAAATACCAAACACACGTACCAACAAGAGACAGAAATAAATTGATTTTACCTATACGGTTTTTTAGAGGAAATAAAACAGTTGCAGAAATATTTGAAATAGCCAAACAACCTAATTTTAAAGAAGCTGATGATGAAAATAGACAATATGACTACCACACTCAAACTCAACTTGACCTTGAATATGATTGTGGAATATCTTGCGAACCTTTTAAATGAGTTTGAAAAACTTAAAGTGCGTGGGCTTTTTTCTTTTACGGATTTACCCACAAATGTTGATTAAATGCACGGACTTAGCCTTGCATATAACGGTAAAGTATATGTGTTCGGTTGCGATAAAAAGCACGGACGTATCAATTAAAAACAAAACTTAATAGAATGGAAAAAGTATCGAATAAGCACCAAACCGCAACTGACGTATATACAGTGTTACCCACTGGCACGGGTAATTTACTAGAACTTTTCGCAGGGTCAAGAAGCGTTGGAAAGGTTGGTGAAAGGCTTGGCTATAACGTATTCTCAATTGACTGGAAGAAATATGAAGGTATTGATTTAGCTATTGATATTGGTAATTTAAAAAAGGAAGATGTGCCTTTTGTGCCTGATGTGGTTTGGGCTTCACCTGATTGCACTACTTACAGTATTGCAGCTTGTAGTACACACCGAACTAATAGCATTGAACCTAAAAGCGAGTATGCCAAAAAGTGCGATCAGGTAAACGAGCATTTTATAGGACTAATTAAAGAATGGCTAAAAGTAAATCCTGATATGGTGTTCTTTATTGAAAACCCAAGAGGTATGCTTCGTAAAATGCCGTTTATGCAAGAATTTAAAAGGCACACGATATGGTATTGCCAATATGGTGACGATAGAGCCAAGCCGACTGACATTTGGACTAATAGCAATGACTGGATACCAAGACCACAATGCAAGAATGGAAACCCTGATTGTCACCACCAACGTGCACCGAGAGGAAGTAAGACAGGAACTCAAGGGCGAAAAGGAAGTTATGAACGATCTATAATACCGCACGAACTTTGTTTGGAAGTGCTAAGTAGTGCTTGTGGGTAACGTTCGAGTATTGCCGTTCGTTGGCGATTTCGGAGCGATAAATTTTCAATAACAACTAAATTTTAATAAGATGGAAAAACATTCAAGTAACCACAAAACCGCCAATGACGGCAATATGCTGTTATCGGCAGTTGTTATCGAACGTCAAAAGGATGGGGATACATTAATCGTTAATTGGAGTGAAGAATTTCAACCTGCTATGAATGGGGTTCATCCTGATGATAACTTTGATAACACAGATATTATACCTAAGAAAGTTGGTCGATATACTTTTGACGTTACTTTAAATGGTGGTAAGGATTTTAATGGGGAACATACTGAATATTGGTCGGAGTTTCTTCTACACAATTGCCGATAACG
>PWLM01000138.1 GCA_003560495.1 Bacillus sp. (in: firmicutes)
AGGCTCTTGTCCACCTTCGCCCTGATCGCCCCCTTCTCCTTCATCACCTTGTTCGCCACCCTCTTTACCTTCTTGAGATTGTTGTCCCTGTTCACGACCTTCAATTTCATCATCTCCAGGGAGATCTTCTTTGTTTACCTGGTCTTCACCTTCGGGTTTTTCTGCTTCTTCAGGATACTCTAACTTAAAGTCATCATAATTACCTGATGCCAAAGCAGATTTCATTCTTTTCTCATCAGGGGGAGATACTTGCTGAGTATTCTCTTGCTGATTTTCCTGATTTTCTACTTGTGTCTTTTCTTTTTGTGTCATAAAATTAATTTTTTAGATTAGAACAAAACTAACATTTTTTATATATATCTAATAGAAAAATTTATCTATCTCTGTCTTAGCACTGATTGATTTGCATCTGTTCCTAGTGGTTTGTTTCTTTTTTGCCAATCTAATAAAGTATTTTTATTCTCTTCTCCCCATACTCCATCTAAAGAACCATCTTTATTTGTAGATAGTGCTGCTGCTGCTCCTACCATAGGAAGACTTTTTAATAAATCTCTAATCTTATCACTATCTGCGTCAGGCTTAAAAAATCTACTTAAGCCTGCATCTTCATACAAATAATCTATCATATCATTATTAGGATGCCTAACCTCATATAATGCATCTTCTCTTGTATAACCATCTCTTTGTAATCTTTGTACAGCTCTATCTCTTGCAGCCATAAACTCTGAATGAACTTCTAATGGGGATGATTCCCATGCTCTACTCTTAGTAGGCTCAGGCATTAATTCTGCAAATTCTCTTCCAATTTTAGTATCTAGATTAGGACTAGGGTATTGAGTGTTTTCATTAAACTTAGCTAGTCTCTCTGCCCATCTTCTTTCTTTTTGTAAAGAATGCCCTGCTTCATGTACTCCAGTACTTCTGATAGTATTAGGATCATGGAAATAACCACCGTGGTTTCTAAAAGTAAGAGCTGTATTTCGTCCTCCTAAATTAACCCCTAATGCTCTAGTTCTATATTTATTTACACTACTTAATAAATCAGGAGAAAGTTGTTTAGGATCTATCATTGCATCTGAACCCCAAAGATAATTTACATTTTTGCCTTGTGTGTCAGTTAGATAATTACGTGCTTGAGATGTCGGAGAAGATAGATTATTATAATCAACAGTATTCCCTCCTACTCTTCCTCTAGTATTTATTCTATTTATATAACTTTGAGTTTTTGGTAATTTTTTCCAATCTTCTACAAATTCAAGCCCTTCTTGAAAAGCTCTATTTTGCTTTCTACTGATACTTTTAACTTGCATGTCATCTAATGGAAAAATTTCACTAACAGGTCTATTACCTCTACGCATATCTCTGATAGCCAATTTAACTCCTTTATATTCTTCTTGTAAGTTTTTAACTATATTACTAAGAGTAGGACTAGTTATTTCATTAGTAGAATTATTTATCGTAGTTTTTGGTATATTTCTTAGTTGTCTTGACTGTATTTTAGCAGTACTTGTATAAGGACTAGCTAATTTACTTGCTCCTTTAACACCTGTATTTCTTGTCATATTATATAAACCTATTCCAGGAACAGCATTAACAGGATCAAGTAACATATTTATACCAAAATTAGCTGCTTTATGTCCAATATGTTTAGGTTCTTGATATCCCCACTCTTGACTAGGAGTCATTTCATTCTCTTGCTTACCTGTAATAGCTTGCATCATTCTACTTTGTGGGTACTGTATCAAATCAGCAGCACCTTGTAGAAATCTACTTCTAGCATTACTAATACCCTCTTTTACTCTAGTATCTTTAGCTGTAACTGTAAACTCTGGTAAATCTTGCCCAACATATAAATCTTCTTTAGGATAATAAGCATATACATTGCCTTGTTGATAAGCTTGATTATATTCAGGAGTACCATACTTTATTTTATCTCCTGTTTTATATTTACGTTTCTTCATTTGGGCTTGTTCCGGTTGTTCTTGATTAAGAATTGGAAGAAACCTATCTGGATTTCGGGGGTTTTTATACTTACGATCTGCCATCGCATTAGTTCTTTAACAAGACAAAACTAAAAAATTTTTTTACACAAAAAGGATTTATATTAGATTATTTGGTTATCTTTGTTTCATCCCTGATCTATTTACACCTAAAAAAACCCTGAGAGAAATTCGTTTTCAATCGGGGTTTTTTTATATTTGCATTCACATAGGGTTTTAGATCAGGGATTCAACCTTTGACCATCTCTCAGGTCATAAAAAATCCAGTTAGTCTTATTTCTTAGGGTACTCCCACAAATCCATGCACTGTCTGAGGGCTTGACAACATGGTAGGTGTAGGTGTCAAAAAAACGGGAATCAGTACCGCTTCTTAACCGGGAGAAGTTATAAAGAAAAGAAGGCATTTATCAGTTAAAGAGAGTATTTATTATTACTATTTTTTAATAAATATTTTAACTGATTTCTGGTGTACCTACACCGGAAAAAGCCCTTATTCTTCTTTCCCCTTCATAAAGTCTCGATAATATTCTTGAGCAGTACCACCTTCAAACGGACTTCCCGGAGGAACAGAACTGGCACCCGCTTCAGTTGGATAAAAAGTAAGTGAGGCACCTATAAGAGCAGGATGCCTCCTTAAAAATCTTCCACCTGCTCTTGCTCCTCTACCTATTGCCTGTTCAGCCTGAAACATCCCTGGATAAAGATTCCTTTGCATCCATCCCGGAGTTCTTGCAAGAGGGCTTGCATCCTTAAACCTTAAGGCATGCAATGCATTACCCCTTCTTGCGGCATTCCTAATCAAATGAGCCTTTAACTGTGGCCACCTTTTAAACAGTCTGTGACCAAGGACAACTGATGCAGGAAGTGTTGCTACTCCGGCACCATGTTTTAATAGTGCATTACTTAACTCTTGAAGGATTGTTTGAAACTCCGGGTCGTTGGGATCAACTTCTCCCGCATCAATACCTCCTTCAGGTTGGTCAAAATAGCTTTCCGTAAGTTGCATTACATGGTCATGTCCACCAAAATGAAAATCTTCAACTTCTCCTCCCGGCTCTATTGCGGGCACTGTATCATCTCCTGCAGGTACAACTCCTTGGTCAGCCATTGGTGTAAGACCTCTTACTGTATCAGGAGAAAATTGAAGTCCTTCTCCTTCCGGAATAAAATTGGGGTCAACTCTTTCTTCTCTTGCGGGGTCAGTAATATGTTTTTGGGGTTGTTCACCCGTTACCGGGGGCCTGAACCTAAATCCTGCTTCCGGGCTTGCTGTTGGCTCACCTTCCATTTGCCTGAATGGTACAGGTGAAGCTCCCTGTTGACCTATGTGGTCGGTAATAGCAGAAACATCAGGGGTAAGGTCAATAGAGGGAGATATTTCAGTTGCAGGTCTTTCATATTCCTCATCGGGAATGATAAGGCGTTCCCGGTTTCTTGCCTCATCCGGCCCTGGCACTTCATCTTCCATTGCAGGTCCTAACCCTCCCTGTTCTGTGTCAGGTGTTACAGGCTGCTCTCCCATGAAGCCGGGTTGATCACGATAAACCCACTGGTCTTCTCCACGCTGAATGGCTTCTTCTGCAGTCCTTGTGGTGAACTCCTGATCCCTCCAACGGAACCTTCCTTCTCCGGCTTCTTGTCCGGTTTGTCTTCCCTGAAAGGCTCTGCCTCTTTGAAAAGCTTTTCCAAAGCCTTCATCATCGGGGCTTACATATTGCCACCTTCCAGCATCGTCTTTTATAAACTGGTCACCCTCAATAGTAACTCTGTTTCCTTCGCGAAAAATACCCTCCTCTCTTGGCTGTCTTGTTTCAGTCAAAGGAGGGGTAGCAAGTTCAGGTGTAACCCTTTCCTGGGCTGCCCTGACGTTTGTTGGTTGTCTGAATCGTACTGGCATGGTATTATCGTTTATTGTGTTTGTGGTTGAGAGTCTTTACTTTTCTGAATTCTCTCCTTTGACTCAATCTCTTTTTCTTTAATGTCAATCTCTCTGTTTTTAAGGGCTGCCTTTACCTGCTCCTGAAGGTGGTTAAGCCTCAAGCCTATTGCTTCAAGCTCTTCCTTCATCTGATTATTCCTTGTCTGCTCTGCAGTGTTCTCCATATTAACTTCGTTGTTGGTAAGGAGCTTAAGGTATTCTATTTCCTTGCGGGAAAGAATATCTTTTTCTTTCAGCATTGCAGTAACCCTGTCATTTTCTTGCTCGTTCCTCAGCTTCACTTGTTCAATCTCAAGCTTTACTTTTTCAAGCTCATTTTTCTCCCTTGCCATCATAGCCTCAAACTCTTTCTCCATATTGATTTTCATTTGTTCAGCTTGCATGGCTGCTTCTTGTTCATTCTCCTGTGCCTTTTGTGCAAGCTCTTTGGCTTCTTCTGTCCACCGGATAACCTTGCTTTTAAGCTCAACAAGAGAGTCAATATTATACATCTCTATGATGTTGCGAAACTCCAAACCATTTTTGCCCATGTTCTGCAAAGACAGTTGTTTAATTTCCATCATGTCTCTTTCCTGGTCGGAATTGTTCAAAACATGAATGTCGTATTCAGAAACGTTCAAAAGATTCTTGGGAATCTTTACAATTTCACTTGTAAGGTCAGGATTGGTAATTTGAAACAAAGCACCGTCTTTCCACTTTTTTTGAGCCATAAGGTTAAGTGCCCTGCGTAATGCTCTGGCCTCAACATAATCACTTTCGTAGTAAAGGATTTCGGTAATGAGTGCGCTTTGATCCCTTGCCATTTCACTTGTACCAACCTGGTCCGCATTGACAGTCTGACCCATTCTTTGCCTTGTAACACCCATTGTTTCTTTACAAGCATCTTTCAAGGAAAGCATAATACCTTCAAGAAACTGTATTGCCGGGGAGACAGTATCATCATAATCTGTCCACTGATTAAAATGAGTATCCATTTTTCTCCCTGCCTTATCCCTTGTTTCAATATAAAGGTTCCCGGTTTTTTTGTGCATCCTCCATTCCTCTACACTCATGGTTCCGGGCTTTTGGCTGAGATCTACAACCTGACCTTTAACACCACTGGCAGCCAAGTAATATTCTCTGTGGATGTTCACAATGTTGTAAAGCTCCTGAATGTCTTTGGTGTTCCATATAAGAGAGTAAGGCTCGTCATGGTGTGAAGAGTGCGCCCTGCCAACAACGGGAAGCTCAACAGTTGAATAGTTATCCATCCTCCTTAATGGCTTTTCTATCCTTCCTCCTTCAATAACTATGTCGTTGGCAATTACCGTTGCACAAAAAACATCATTGATATAATACTTTTCGTACTTCTCTCCGTTTTTGGGCTTTACCTCATGTACTTTGTCATCGTCAATAAAGTGTCTGAAGTAAGTTCCTTTTTTGTGCTTATTCGGACTAAGCTTTACATACCCGTATCGGGGTGACTTCCACCATATTCTTTTACGACTAATTCCCTGACCATGGACAACATTACCACTGTAAACATTGGCGTTTTGTCTTCCCACATTGTTTGAAGGCGAAAAGTCCTTATAGTAGTCAAGCTTTTTAAGGGCTTTTTCATTAAGCTTTTTGCTTCCTCCGTACTCATCAATAACCTGTGAGTAGGATATCCAGTCTTCAATCATTACCCATGGCCCATCCTCAACAAATTCAATTCCGGGAATGGAAGGAAAGCTAAGCTGCATTGAGTCAATGTTATCAAAAATAAGCTGGTCAGAGCCATCAATAAAATCAACATAGTAATAGCCTTTTCCTGTTACAATTTTATCCTGAAAATAATTGACTCTTTTTCTTTGCAGGTTATAAAAATTGCGAATGTAGATCATCCCCTTTTGAGCAAGAAGCTCTTTTACTTCCTTGTACTCATAATCAAGATATTCTCTTACCTTTCTTATTTCATCATCCGAGAGGATTATCCTTCTTTGAAACTCATCTTTGAGTGTTTGGATTTGTGTTTCAATCGCGGGGAGCTGTTGGCGTAGCTGCATGATCTGCTCAGCCTGCTCTTGGTTTTGGGGTTCCTGGTTCAGCATCTCCTTAATCTGTTCTTCCTTTTGGAGAAGCTGTTTATACTGAACTTCAAAGGCCATTTTGTGGGTTTGGATTTTCATCTCAACCCGCTTGATCATAGCAGTAAACTTGTTTTTAAATTTTTCCTCTATAGAGTCATTATCAGCAACTTTTACAGAGGAAACAAAGGGTCGTCTTGACTGTTGGCTTATAAGCAGGTTGCATGGTGGCCTTTGAATAGATACGTGCCTTGCCTTTGAAGGGAGACTGAATTCACCAATTTTTGTAAGGTAGTCAAACTTTTTTGGATCAATCTTTCCATTAAACAAATCCCAACAAAACTCATCATTCTTTCTATTCTGGTAACTTCCTCTTGCCATTGAAGCAATCGCTAAAGCCGTGTCCTCTACGAATTTATCGCCTTTTTGACTGAGGGGCTTTAATTGTTCCGGAATATTCATGTCAATTTTGGTTTAAAACATTTACTAAATTACCATTTTCATCTAATTTATAAGCAGGCAATACTATTGTATCTTTTTCTTTGTCTTCGATTGTGGTTCCTGCCGTTAAGTCTTTTTCGTCATATTCATGCACCAGTGTAAGCGCGGTGCTTATTGTTTCATCACAGTTGTACTTTTTGCCCGTGGGATCATACCTGAACTTTGCAATCTTTCTCATCTGCTCGATATCATCCATCTTTTGAATGTTGTCAGGGGTGAGCTCATCTCTTAAAAGGTTTAACCAGTCTTTTTTTGTTGACGGGTCTATACCATACCTGTTGGATTGTTTTGAGCCATAAATCCATGAGGCAAGTACAACCTCCGGCCTTTCTTTCAAAAGCCAGGCACATCCATTCTTAATGTACCAGTCAATAATTCTCCACTTTGAAAATTCGATTAAGTTCCTTGCATTGTAGTAAGCACAAAGTAGCGCGGTATTCTCATAAAATCTATCTGCACCACCTTCTTCTGTTGATGGCCTTTGGATAACCTTTGCAACCCACTTGCGATAGGTATGGCTTGCACTTAAAAAACCTTTTCTTATCGTACATGATCCAAGAGAATCTGAGTGAAAGGCAATGTCCTGATCATAGGAGTCCGTTCCTGCCCGGTAAAGGTTAAAGGGTACTTCGACCTCATTGTTTATTTTTATCTCTTCGGGATGCTCTTGAATGATAAATGGCCCGTTTTCAGTTGGCTCAAACTCTACTCCTAACTTTTTGTTTCGTGGGTTTTTCCATCTCAGGTAACCTCTTTTCTCCTTGTACTCATCCCTATGGTTGTTAATGTAGGCAATTCGCTCATTGATAAGCTGAACAACTTCTTCTCCAAAGAAACCACCACTTTGCGTATAGAACGCTTCGCTTGCATAGATGGGATATTGTGTAGTGTGAAAAAACTTTTCCCTGGGCTTAAGCTTGGCCCTTTCATCCAAAATAACTTGTTTGCTCTTTTCAACAAAACTGTTTCCGTCTTTGTCGGTTTTGTAAAACCATGTTTTGGGAATAAAGTGACCTACAAGGTTGTCTGATGTTACTTCGTCAAAGTTGTTTTTAAAGGAAAGTACTTTGTGCTCTACCGGGTCATAGTGCCTTTCTTCAAGGTCATAGGTTCCTTCATCAAGCTCTCCTGCAGTACCAATATAATGTATCCACCCGGTTTTTATCCCTCCTTCTGCTTCAATAGAAGGTCTGATGTAAGAAGCAGTATCAAGTGACCACCCCCTTTTACCCTTACCAATCTCTTCCATCCACACCCAGTATGGGCTAAACCGTGAAGCAGTTTGCGGATTGTCTTTTGCCGTAAGACAGTGTATTTGCGATTCAGTGTTTTTTGATTTTATAAATGTTGAACTGTTACCACCAATATCTCTCTCTTTATAAAATTGTGTATTATAAAGCATCTTGAGCCCACGGTTGGCATCCCTCATTGTTTTAAGGGCATCTTCTTCTACTCCTCCAACTATAATATTTAGTGAGCCGTCAACAAAAGTAAAGTTCCATGCTATTACTCCTCCTGCACCCTTTTCACTTGCCCCAATTTGCCTTCCTTTTAGCTCCTGGTTGTCAAGTTTCCTTGTCTGCATTAGCCTTATCCTTTCAAAGAAAAGAAAGTCAAGATCAAGGAATCTGGGGTTTATAATTGTCTTGTACCCCTTTTCATGGTCAAGGCCATAGATGTGCCAAAAGTTTAGGTACCAATAAAATCTTCCGGATATCTTGACCTTTTTATTTTTAATCCACAGGTCATATTCCGGGAGGTAACAATCGTCTCCATACCAAATAGCATCCCTACCGTCAACTATTGCATCACCCCCTTTTTCTATTGCTCCTTCAACTTCATAACCATTCAAACACCTGTCTCTTTGTATATACCACCAGTTTTCATCAATAATAGAATTTTCAATTTTTTCTTTGGTTAGCTGCTCATTTGGGATATGAAAGTAGTCTTCCTTCCAGGGAAGGTCTACGCTCCTTGCAACCGGAGAAAATCTTTCTGTTCCTACAAATCTCATTATACATTCTTCCTGTCAAACAATCGGGTGTTTTCTTTTTTCATAGTCTTTTTCTCCCTGAATATTTTATCCTTTAGCTTTTGCTCGTAGTCAACAAGTCTCTCGGCACTCATAATGGCTTTGCTTTTTTCTTCAAAGTTTTCCATCTCCACAATAGTTTCTACAAGTGTAGTCTCTCCATTTTGCTCCAGCGGGACCTGAATCTTAACCTTTTTTGTGTAAGGTATACTGCTGATCCTTTCCATAAGCATTTCTATATCCTTTTCCAATTGATAATAGAAACGCTCCATTTTTGTAAACTGGTTGTTTTGGTATTCCAGGATGAGTGCCCTGACCTTTTTGCTGTCTTCAAAGTCTTCAACTTTTCTTTTTTCAAAATGCCTGTCAAGGACAAGCCTTATCCTTTCATTTTCAAAAAATGTTGAATAAACTCCTTCACGTTTGTAAACTAAATAGATGTACTTTAAAACGTCATGGAAAAACTTTTTGCCTAAAGTCTTGTCAGCATTGTAAACTTCTTTTACCTGTGGAATTTCTTTTCCTTCTTCTGTGGGGCTTGCTACCCCGTCTTGAAAAATAATAAATGACATCTTATTTCTTTTTTGCGGTTTTTAGCCATTCAAGCATTGCCACAAATCCAAGCTGAGCCACATCCCATGGTACAAGAGATTTGGAATGAAATACTTCTTTCCGGTAATCATCCTTTAAAAAATTATCTTTTTCCTGTTTACCATTGTTACTTGCTTTCCACCAACCACATTCAATTCCAACTGTAAAGGAATGAAACTCTTTTGGGTCTGAGCCGGGGACTGACCGCTTGATCTTTATGATTCTTCGAACTTCCATTTTTAAATTAGGGTTCTCTTTATGGGCAACTTCGTCACCCTCTTTAAAAAACTTTTTTTCATTTTCTTCGGACATGGCTTTCGGTTTTATTTACAAATATAGAATTTTTACAATTGTAAACTTACAGAAATAAAAAAAGCCCCTCCGGTGAAGAGGGGCTAAAATGGTGACAAACCAAAAAATGAAAGGTTGAAGTACTGGTTAACAAAAGTAAAAACTTTTTTTTAATTTTTCCCAGCTTTTGCCTGTTTATTTACTTTTTCTTCTTTAAGTTCTTCTTCACCTTTGCTTTTATAGGCAAGTATAATATTTGAGAGCCGAGTAAGCAAATAGGCTTTGCCATTAATAAAAATAGGAGAACAAGCGTTTTGACTTTCAAACATTACATAAACACCCTCCTTAAGCTCAGGACACGATTCTTTGAGATCATTACTCAAAAAAACAATTTTTCCCCTTTTATTATGCCTGTCAAAAGCATCAGGGGTTTCCATTGGTTCATTTGTGTGAGGATTCAGGATTTTACTTTTTTTTATTGGTTTATAAAAAAATGCATCAATCATTATCCTGTCTTTAAACATTGTCAAGACTTCAATGTTTTCGTCTTTGTCTGGCTCCATGGTCCTAAATGATATTACTTGACCTTGAGGCTGTTGGTTTTCTCTATGTACTTCCATAGTTTTTGATTTTTTATTTTTAAAAAAACGAATTTACATTTTTGCTGGTACATTTTTCTCTAATAACTTCCTTTGTTCACAAGCAATCCAAAGTGAATTTAGTATGGCCATTGTTTCAACATCGTAATGCCAGGCACCTTGAATAAAATCATCATAGTCCTTTTCCTTAATTCCAAAATGCACACACACTTCGGTTTTGGATATTTTGTTTTCAATGACAAGCTTTCTTATGCTTTTTCTTAAAGCAAGTGTATGCTCAAGAAACTGAACTTCGGCTTCGTTTTCAAGTGTGCCGATAAACCGCATTATTTTTTGACTGTTTATTTTCATTTCTCTATTTATCAAATTTGGTTAAATTAATCTTCTTATGTTTGACTTCAAATGTACTTTTGTGAACTTTTCCAACTCCGAAATAAAAGAATTAAGCTTGCTCTTGTTTGGCTCCGGAAGGCCATTTTTACCACTGTCAGCTCCTATGTTTACCTGCTTTGGCTTGCAACGTTTTATCATGCGTACAAAATGCTCTAAATGAAAATCCATTATTGGCTCAATGGTTACATGGGTGTCAACAAACTTGCTTATTTTTTCCATTGCAAGGCTTCGCTGCATCGGTTCCGGTGAAAATCCCATTATTTCAGGGTAAAAGCTATCACTTTCAAGAGTAGTGCATATAACCGATTGCCTAAACACAAAGTGATTAAATTCAAGTATTCTTGCAGGATTTTTTGTTTGAAACAAATATTTGTTAGTATTATGCTCATAGCATTTCCTAAGCGTTTTTAATATCCATTCATCAGGAATGTCTTTGGTAAACATATCGCAACTACTACCCACAAAAATAAAGTTACCTGAGCCTAAATCTGTCTTTAGCTCTTTTTCATCAAAGCGTACAGGCTTTAGCTTTCCCCAACGATGCATATAGCAGTATACACACCCATGAGGACAGTCACCTTTTACTGTGTTCCAGGTATGAGTAACAAACTCATACATATTACCTTTGCTTTTGTTTAGAGGCATCTTGTTGTTTTTTAGTTAAATGGTTTTATCATACTAAGCCTTCCAATTTTGAGGGATACTGCTGACAAAATCAGCGGTATCCCCGTGTTGTGTGCAATACTAAATTGGCTCAAAATTGTCCTCAAAGTATTGTTTAGCAACTAACCATTTATCGTTGTGGTTTTTCGGGTTTCTTGCTATCATATCGCC
>PWLM01000114.1 GCA_003560495.1 Bacillus sp. (in: firmicutes)
ATTCTCCGTGTGATGCGTCCGATGGAAGATCAGGCTGTTTTTAAGCACAGCGGGATGCACGCAGTGGAAGATTATATTATGAGCCGCTACCAGATGTACTGGCAGGTATATTTTCATCCTGTGACGAGAAGTGCAGAAGTCATCCTGAGCAAAATTCTCCACCGGGCCAAAAAACTGCTCGCCGAAGGCTACGATTTTCAGCAGACGCCGAAGCATTTTCTTTCTTTATTTGAATCGACGATGACGCTTGAAGAATACATCCGTCTGGACGAATCGATAATTTTTTACTATTTCCAGGCGTGGGAGCAGGAGGAAGATGCCATCCTGAGAGACCTCTGCCGCCGTTTTATGGACCGCAGGCTGTTCAAGTATGTCGAGTGCGATCCGAGCAAGCAGATGCTGATATGGCCCGAACTGCAGCGTCTTTTCACAGCCGCAGGCATCGACCCGGATTATTATCTCGTGATCGACTCGTCCTCAGATCTTCCGTACGATTTTTACCGTCCGGGAGAAAAAGATGAGCGTATGCCGATCCATCTGCTTATGCCGGACGGATCACTCCGGGAACTTTCGCGGGAATCAGACGTTGTCGAAGCCATATCGGGTAAAAAACGCACCGACCATAAACTGTACTTTCCGGAAGACCTGCTGCTTGATCAGAAGGAATACGGAGAAGAAAAACGCCGGATTTTGTCACTGCTTCACGAACAGGAGGGAATGTAATGCTTCACGAACACGCTAAACTGCTTTCCCTGTTAAAAGGAACAGGAGAAGTAGTCGGTAGAAAAAAACTCCAGAAGATGGTCTACATTGCCAAAAAAATGAATGAGCCGTTCCGGGAAAAGTACCAGTTTCATATGTACGGCCCCTATTCGGAAGAGCTCACACTGCAGATGGAGGAAATGTGCCAGGCCGATTTTATCGGGGAAATACGGGAGAAAAAGGGTGGATATTACCAGTACCGCTACGAAATAGCCTCCAAAGGGGAAGAATTCCTGGAAGCGGTGCGCCTCCCGGAAGGAACTATCAATGAAAACCTGCTTCGCCGGCTGAACGACTCATCCTCCAAATTTCTTGAGCTGGTGTCGACCGTCCTTTACTTCGAACATCTTCCGAAAGAAGAAATTAAAGCCAAAATTGAAAAGCTGAAAGCAAGACAGAACTATTCAGCCGAAGACATAGAAGAAGCCTTCAGCTATATTGAATCACTGCGGAACTCCCACTAAAAAAAGCTGCCCTTTTTCCAGGGCAGCTTTTTTAGTTTCTTCCTTATTATTATTTATCGCTCGCACGTACACCGGACTGGCCGAAATTTTCCGGCTTCATTTCTTCAATCACAACAGAAATTCGTTCCTTCGGTGCCTCGATCGTGCCGGAAACGGCGGTAGTTACTTCCTCGACAAGCGCGCGCTTCTGCTCATCGGATCTTCCTTCAAGCATCTGAACAGTTACAATCGGCATTTCGTCTGCCTCCTTTATGAAATATAAGTCGTTCCTTCACCAGTATACTAAAATGAAGAGCTTAAAGGAAAAGGAAGGCCGGTCGACTGCATTGGGAAAGTGAAATATGATAAACTGAAAGAAGCGACAAAGATTCAGAGGAGGCGCGTAAAATGAATGAACAGGAACGTCAGAAAAACGAAAAAATTAAAAAAATGAGTGGGAACTTCAATATTTTAAGCAACGATTCGACAGACGGACACGGCGGCTACGGCGTCGGTACGATTAACCTTAATAACGTCACTTCGGTGTTTGTCGATCCGGAGGAGAACCATGCCTTCGTTGATATGGGAGCGCTTCACGCGAGAAGTGCCGTAGAAAAACGGATTAAGTTCCTCAAAGAAAAAGAAGCGGTGCCGAACGGCAAACTGTACTGGATTGTCTGGGTGACAGTGGAACACCTTGAAGGAAAGCCGGCCTACACAGGCGTCGGTGCGTGCGAGATGATCGTGGACCGTTCAATCCGCCGGGGATATAAGAGTATGCCCGAACACGTAAACAATATGGATAAATCGATGAAAGGAAAAATTGCCGTCGACCATATGGATGACAAATCGAAACAGGTGCTCCGTGATTTCCTGAAAGATTTCAACCGGGAATTCTGGGATCATTCCACTCAGGAACTTAAGCAGGGACTGAACGATACAGAATAAACACTCTCCGGAGAAGCCCGCTGCGGCTCTCCGGATTTTTGTACAAAATCATTTGTGAACAAACTGTGACGATGGCCGTTTTCTCTTGCGGGAACGCCCGTTAGTTTAGTACACTTATTACAACACACGCACCATACTAAGACAGGAAAGCAGACGAAGGTGGAACCACACACATCCCTTTCGTCTGTTTTTCTTTTAAAGAAAAATCCCGGGCAGCCGTCCGGGATTTTTTGCGTAAAAAAGCTTTTATGGAGTCGGAGATTGGTAGAATTACGTTGAAAGTTGGTAGAAAAACAGCAGCGGCTGGTAGAATTACTTCCACTTGGAAGAAAAAATTCAGAAGTTGGAAGTAATCCTTCGAAAGTTGGAACTATTCCGGAGCAGGTTGGTAGAATAATGCGTTTAACTGGTAGAATCCCCCC
The DNA here is from genome assembly GCA_003560495.1 of Bacillus sp. (in: firmicutes). Taxonomy (GTDB): domain Bacteria; phylum Bacillota; class Bacilli; order Bacillales; family Salisediminibacteriaceae; genus Alkalicoccus. Next base: position 2,576 of record PWLM01000114.1, read on the forward strand.
TGCGAAACCCGGTTTCCACCGGCCGATGGGGACAAAAACAGCATTGACATTTACGTTAACGTAAATGATATGGTAATAATAAGCAGTTAATTAATTGAATTTTCAAACGAAAGGAGGCAGATTAATGAAAATCCAGGAAGCAGCTGCTTTTTTTGATGTCACACCGAGGACGCTCCGGTACTACGAAGAAATTGGGATTCTTCAGCCGGAACGGACCCCGGAAAGGCAGCGCATTTATCATA
>PWLM01000176.1 GCA_003560495.1 Bacillus sp. (in: firmicutes)
CCGGCTTTTTCATTAAAAGCTGTTAATGTTTGTTGTTTTATCGGGAAGTATGTTCCGGCGGTCACGAGCTGCTAAGACGGGCCGCTGATTACTAAACAACGCCTTGCATGATCATAGTATCCGCTACTTTCAAAAAGCCGGAAATGTTGGCTCCGGCAATTAAATTATCCCGGGTAGCGTATTTGTCAGCAGCTTTTTGGCTGTCGTGGTAAATTGTTTTCATAATCTCCTGAAGCTTAGCATCAACTTCGCTGAACGTCCAGGAAAGACGGGCACTGTTCTGGGCCATTTCCAGTGCAGAAACGGAAACACCTCCCGCGTTGGCTGCTTTACCCGGAGCAAAAAAGACGCCGTGATACATAAAATGGCTTATTGCTTCCTGTGTGCAAGGCATATTGGCACCTTCACCGACTGCACTCACTCCGTTTTGTACAAGCATTTCTGCATCTTCTTTTCCAAGCTCATTCTGTGTTGCACATGGAAGGGCAATATCACCTGGAACAGACCATATAGAAGAATTGTTACTTTCTACGTAATGAGCATGTGGATGCTCTTCAATATATTTTTCCAGTCTTTCCCTTTCAACTTCTTTCAAGCGTTTCACGGTATTTATATTTATTCCTTTTTCATCAACTATATACCCGGTGGAATCACTGCAGGCTACTACACGTGCCCCAAATTCTGCAGCTTTCTCCATGGCATATATAGAAACATTGCCTGAACCCGAGACTACAACATCTTTTCCGGAAAAGTCCATGCCGCGGTCTTTCAGCATTTCCTGAACGAAGTATACAGTACCATAGCCGGTAGCTTCCTTACGAGCGAGGCTGCCGCCGGATTGTACATCTTTTCCTGTAAGGACACCGGATTCATAGCCGCCGCGCAGACGTTTGTAATGGCCGAACATATAGCCTATTTCCCGGGATCCTACACCAATGTCTCCTGCCGGTATGTCAGTATCCGCTCCAATATGACGGCTCAGCTCTGTCATGAAACTTTGTGTAAAGCGCATGATTTCCATATCGGATTTCCCTTTCGGATCAAAATCCGAGCCGCCTTTTCCACCGCCTATAGGCTGACCTGTCAGTGCATTTTTAAAAATCTGCTCAAATCCAAGGAATTTAATAATGCTTTCGCTGACAGACGGATGAAAACGAAGTCCGCCTTTATAAGGACCGAGTGCACTGTTGAACTGAACGCGGAACCCCCGGTTTATATGAATACTACCTTTATCATCCACCCATGGCACACGGAAAGATATTAATCGCTCGGGTTCAGATATTCGTTCCAGAACCGCCTGTTTTTCCAAATCCGGCCTGGCTGCCAGTACTGGTACGAGCGAATCAAATACTTCCTTTACTGCCTGATGAAATTCCGTCTGATTCGGGTTCCGGCTCTTCACCATTTGAAAAACCCGGTCTGAATATTCCAGCGCCTGCCGGCTTGGTGGATGTACAATTTCTTCCACAGTTTTCATTTGATCAGCCCCTTTACTGAATTTGTATGGACATTATTTATTCGAGCACTTCTGTACTCTGTATTCTACTTTGACGTAAATCATCTAATCAATATCGATTATAGATAAAATCAATGCTAATATGAGATTAATACAATTTTAAAGGGATTGGATAATAAATTTATTTTGAAATTCTCACTTTTTTTCCCATGTACATGCTTTAATACTACTTTTATTTAAGGGGGTTAAACAGCCGGTTATTATACTGGTAAAGAATGTGGAAAAATTTTAATTGAAGGGAGTCGAAAACTATGGAACTCAGGCAGCTCCGCTATTTTATAGAAGTCGGAAAACGGGAGCATATGACAGAAGCGGCGGATGCTCTGCATGTTGCTCAATCTGCAGTCAGCCGGCAGATAGTTAATCTTGAGCAGGAACTCGGAGTGGATTTATTTATAAGAGAAGGACGCCGGGTGAAACTGACGCCGATCGGGAAAATATTTCTCGAGCGGATGACTCATGCGATGAATGTGATGGATGATGGGGTGCGGGAAGTTACAGAATATTTAAATCCGGAGCGGGGAACTATACGGATCGCATTTCCGATCAGCCTGGCTGCTCATACGCTGCCTATGGTGATTTCTGCTTTCCGACGGGAATATCCTGAAGCAAAGTTCCAATTGAAACAAGGACTTTACCATGATTTGATTTCTGGTGTTCTGCAAGGTGATTTTAATATGGCAGTTATCGGTCCACTTCCTCAAGTAACACCAAAGCTCGAACAGCGTGTATTGTTTACCGAAAATATTGTTGCTTTATTATCGGTAAATCATCCGCTGGCTGATTTGAAGACCGTCAGACTTCGTGAACTTATGGGAGATCCATTCGTATTACTTCCTGAAGGTTTTGTTTTTAGAGAGATGGTTCTGGAAGCCTGCAGAGATGTTGGTTTCTCCCCGAATGTCGCTTTTGAAGGAGATGACATCGATGCGTTAAAAGGACTTGTGGCAGCAGGTCTGGGAGTGACTTTGATGCCGGAAGCCACATTGATGGATACGCAGAGCCGCTCTACAGTTAAAATTCCAATTGCAGAACCGGCTGTCACGCGGACCGTAGGAATTATTACTTCCAAAGATAGAGCACTCCTTCCTACAGAAGAAATTTTTTACGATTTCATTACTTCGTTTTTCGACAGACTTTCCAGATTTCGATAACGGAATTTTTTAGTTCCTTTTTGGGTCTTCCAAAGTAACGTATTCTACTGCTTTCAATGCAGAGAAAGTACCTTTACATATGTGGAAAATCTTTGCCCGATTTTTATTTAGGCTCTGCTTAATGTTTGTTGTTGATGACTACAGGTAAAAGCCGGCTGCTTCTATGAACAAAACTTTCTTTGCAAAAACAAGTGCCAGGACGATTTTTCGAGACACCTGCTGAAGACGAGCCCTACGGCAGGGCTGAGAGCAGGAGAGGCTAATGCACCAGAATAATTATTCCAGAAGTAAGATAATCAACACGCTGAAAGCCTGTCGGGCATAGCCCGACAGGCTTTAGGATACAGAAGATAATTTTCCTTTACAGGGAAAACTTTTTTACAGCTGATGAGGCTGCATGAACTTAAGAGGCAAAGTTAGTTCTGCTGCATTTTCCACCGGTTGTAAGAAATAAAGTCTTTGAAACTGTCCTTGGATATACCGGAATTCATAGCTTCAATGATCAGACTCTGCCATTCATCGTCCACAGCGAGAGATTCTCCAGCTGTTTCCCGGGACGTTTCTGCAAGCAGCATATGTACTTCAATATCCAAAACTTCTGAAATTTTTTCCAATACTTGAATCGAAGGGTTCTTTTGTATATCCCGCTCTATGTTGCTTATGTAGGATTTTGCTACTCCAGCCCGTTTAGCCAGTTCGGTCATGTTCATACCGCTCGAAAAGCGATAATGTCTTACTTTTTCACCAATCATAGTATATTAATTCCTTTCTTTCAGGTTGACTCCTGCATGGCCGGAATCGTTTGGTTATTTTGTTTATGAGTTCTACTTAATTTTACTCGAGATTCCTCAAAAAATAAACACTAATGTTTCGTATAAAGAAACTAAATTCGTTATATAGGATAAAATGAATATATAGACGACGTTTTATAATTTAAATATTCTTTAAAATGGAAAATTGTAGAAGTGTATCATTAGGTTAAATGGTATATTTTAACATTTAATATTTTTGGTTCATAATCATTTTAAGACTGATATAAACCACTTTGAGTTCCATTTATCATCTTTTTTCTTTCCGCTGTGTTCTCTTACGGAAGGAAAAGAAATACGTTTTTCTGTTGGTTTAACTCAGCGGATTGATCTATGGAAAATACCGGTGGAACGAACTTTAATGGAAGCGGTAGCAGCTGTTTACAGAAACGGAAACTAAAAATGGTGTTCACTTTACCATATAGTAGATGTTCTATTTTTCAAGGCAGCCTGTTGAAGAATGCCGGAGCTTTAAAATTAATTAGAATTTACAATTCAGGAGGATAAGCAGCTCCTGGAAAAATGGGAGGTGGGGAAGAGGAAAGGCATTCATTTGTTCACTTGGGAAAAACAAACAAGCAGCCGGTAAATGTGAGTTGATTTACTCATCCGGCTGCTGGAGGTTTAATTATAAAATTATGAGAGCTCCAGTGAAAAAAACGATTAGCAGCATTAAGCCGGCACCTGTGCTGGCTGCTGTTTTGTTCATTTTTTTCTTCTGTTCAGGTTGTTTGTTTTTTTCCTGGTCTGCATCGATTGTCGTATATCGTTTAGGGGCGGAAGTGCCATATACAGTAGGGCGTGGAACTTGACTGCTTGTAAAAGCTTTAATTATTAAAGGGAAAAATGCCAGAACACCCAGTACTACTGTAATTAATAAAAAGGTTTCACCATTAAACAGAGCTGCAGCAATTCCGGATATAACCGCTCCTGTCGCAGCGCCCGCGATTACATATTTCAACATTCAATCTCTCCTTCATAATAAATTTTAATAATCTCTTTTTAAAATGGCTCTTTTAAAGCTCCGGGTTGTTTTTGAAGGTTGCCTGCGGCTCTTTACACCTGCCGCGGAGAAAGTATGCGGCTGGCCCTTCCGTCCGGGAGGATCTTCCCGCTTTCTTTTTCCGCAGGCGTCTCGAAAAATCGCCAGGGCCTCGTTTTTTTGAAAAAGAGCAGCATTTATAAAAAGCAGAACTTTTCTTTTTCTATGAAAAAACGAAGCGGAAATCGGCCCGTGGAAGAAGGAGATTGGAGGATAGAGCGCAGCCTCCCCGAAAATTTCCTCCACGGCAGGCCGGTTGAAAACGAAGTGTTTCTTTAGCCATCAACAACGAACATAGCTTTTAAAATAAAGCGGGTTCGTAATTAATGCATATCGTCATAGAGAAATTCCTCCTGAAGAATGTTTTCAAGCTCTTCCTCGGCAATTCCTGTAGCTTCATAAAATCCTTCATCAAACTGATTATTTTTCTTGGTTTCGAGGCTTAGATCGTGAAGTTTCCGGTGAAAACGTAATGAGTGTATTCATGAACCAGGGTGGACTGGAATTCGGAAAGCTTTTTATTTTTTAAGAGATTGGCCTCCCGACTGTCGAAGAGAACAGTCATGTATTTTTCTTCGTCCGTAAAATATCCTTCTCCTGAAGATCCGGCAGCCTCTTCAAAATTTTCCCTGCTATTGAAAATTTCTATGTCTACAGGTGCATCCGTATAGTTTCCAAGGAGGCTTTGATTTATATCCTCTGCTTCCACAAGCGCCGGTTCAATAATCGGCGGAAGGTCTTATTTATCTTCCGGATAAAAAATTGAAGACTGTTGAAAATCAGTTTTGTAATCCGTGTGTTTTTTACTAAGCTTATCCCCATCAAATAGAATAAATTCGGAGATGAAAGAAGCAAGCAGAAGAGCACTTGCCACAGCCGGAAAGATATACATTCTGCTTCTTTTAAGTTTCATTTTCCTCATTACTCATCTCCTTTAGACAACGCTGATGAAACGAGACACCAGACTTCGGGCTGATTTAAAATAGAATTTACGGTTGTGAAATGAAAATACTATTTCATACAATGGATTTTACCCTTTATTTTCAAAAATAAGCACATCCTTATCTCTTTAGTGTACTTTGTTTGCTTACTATTAGTAAGTTAAACTATAGTTAATACTATATAAGCGGTAAAAATTCAGTTTTAGATTTTCCATATATCTCATGGTAACTATCGTATGTTACTTTCCTGGACGTAAAAGAGAACCTTTCTACTATCAGCCGGTTTTATCGGGCAGAAAAGTTGACAGGATGCGCTGCTCGTTTCTTAATATGCTTAATCTTTATTAACATCACTATCAGAGCTTTGTTTTATGACTCTGTTAATGTTCGTTTGAGGACAATAGGAAAAACCTCGCTCCAGCTCTGCTGTGGAGGAGATCTGCGGATGGCACTCCTAAAACAACACGGATCTTTAACAGAGCCTATTTTATTGAAAGGATGAATGAATATTAATGGAAAAATACCGTATTGATCAAAGTAAAGGAATAGAAATAGGTTTGTATACTCTGGGTGATCACCTGCCTGATCCTGTAGATGGTAAACGTGTGTCCGCCCAGGAACGTATAAAAGAAATCGTCGATTATGCACGTGAGGCTGAACAGGCTGGTCTTGACTTTTTCAGTGTTGGGGAAAGTCATCAGGAGTATTTCGCAGCACAGGCCCACGCAGTGGTTCTCGGAGCTGCGGCACAGGCGACAAAAAAAATAAAGCTGGGGAGTTCTTCTACCATAATTGGAACATCGGATCCTGTGAGAGTGTTTGAAAATTTTGCAACTATCGATTTACTCTCCGGAGGACGGGCAGAAATTGTCGCAGGACGGGCTTCCAGAGCCGGACTTTTTGAACTTCTTGGATACGACATAAGAAATTATGAGGAGCTGTTTGAGGAGAAATTTGAGCTCCTCCTGAAAATTAATAATGAAGAAGTCGTAAACTGGAATGGAAAATTTCGTGCTCCCCTTAAAGATGCCCGGGTAATTCCGCGGCCGGTTGAAGGTTCTATGCCCATTTGGAGAGCAGTCGGTGGTACACCGGCAAGTGCCGTAAAAGCAGGAAAGGCAGGAGTACCTATGTTTATGGCTCACCTGGGTGGTCCTGCTTCAATGTTCAAACGTACCATTGACGCTTATCGTGAGGCAGCAGAGGATAATGGTCACGATTCTACACAGCTCCCCGTTGCTACGGCAGGTTTCTTTTATGCGGCTGCAACATCTCAGCAGGCGGTGGAAGAGCTGTATCCACATATAAACGAAGGAATGAAACGAACTAACGGTCAGGGGTTTCCAAAAGCACAGTTTGCTCACGGAATGGAAAAGGAAAGCATCATGAATGTAGGAAGTCCCCAGCAGATTGTTGAAAAGATCTTGTATCAGCATGAAATGTTCGGACACCAGCGTTATACTGCACAAATAGATTTCGGCGGAATGCCATTCAGTAAAGTTCAAAAAAACCTGGAACTGCTCGGAACAGAAATTATCCCCGACGTAAAGAAATATACTGCCAAAAAATAGTGGGGGAAAGCTGTTTTACTAAAGACACTCCAGTTTATAAAATTCTGCAGGCTGCTTCGAAACGTATTCGAAGCAGCCTGTACTGTTTCCGCCGGCCATTATTAATGGCTCTGTTAAAGCTCCGGGTTGTTTTAGTAGTGCCTGCGGCTGCCCTGACATCGGTTTTCCGGAAATTATAAACAGTGCTCATGAAAAGCAGAAATAGTTCTTTTTCCATGAAGAAAAAACGAAGCGGAAACCGGCCCGTGAAAGAAGGAGATTGGAGGACAGGCGTAAGCATACCCGGAGGTCTCCTCTACGGCAGGCCGGTTGAAAGCAAAGTTTTTCTCCAGGCTCCAACAGCGACCTTTAGCATAGCGTTTTTTATTGGTATGGATTAAAAAACGCAGTGTCTGCAGCTCCGTAGTAACAACCTGCTTACAGCAGCAGCCTGCAACAGAAGACTGCATTATAATCCTCCGAACGAACACGTATTATTTTGTTCTGGATTTTGAAGGAACGGTAATAAGTATTTTAGGGAGCCTAAATAAACAGTCAAACAATACAGAAAAATAAAGCTTGTGAAAGCATAATGATGTATGATACATATATATAGGTGATATTGTTATTTTAAGACGAATTACCACGATAAAAGGAGGTATACAGCATATTATGTTTTTTACAGCTGCAATTCAATTTCATCCACAGTTAGAGAAAGTCGAAAATAATCTACAACGTCTGGAAGAGGCAGTGGTACAGGCTGCTTCTTCCGGAGCAAAATTCATAGTAACGCCGGAGCTTGCAGTATCAGGCTATATGTACGATACACGTTCGTGTATTCTGCCTCATACAGATACAATCCCCGGCACTATCACAGACCGTTTTCATTCCGTATGCCTCCAGTGGAATGTATATATAGTATTGGGAATGCCCGAATACGAGAGCGAAACAGGTTTATTGTATAATTCGGCAGCACTGATTGGGCCGGAAGGATTCATTGGTAAATATAGAAAAACACATCTATGGGAAGCAGAAGCACACTGGGCGACACCTGGAAATCTAGGTTTTCCAGTCTATCAGACGGAGCTGGGCCGGATAGCTGTAAACATCTGTATGGACGCTGTTTATATGGAAAGTTCCAGAATTCCGGCTTTGAACGGGGCGGACATCCTGGCATTCCCAACAAACTCGAGTGCACAGACTATTTCCATGCTTCAGGGGTGGGCTACGCTGAATGGTATGTATATTGTCAGTGCCAACCGTGCTGATGAGGAAAAGGGATTTCAAATGGCTGGAGCAAGTGCAATATGGTCACCTTATGGAGAGAAGCTCGTAGAAGCCAAAACGATGATTGACGGTGGACACGAGGAAATTATTTACGGAGTGATTGATCCGAAGCATTACGTTAATCCGAATCGTCAAAGGCTTCTTAAACGTCGTCCGGAGCTTTACAGGGATATTATGCTTCACATTGGACCGTGGAATTCACGTAAAACGGAAAAACCTTCCGAAATAAATTTAAAGTCTTATACAATGCCCCGTTTCGAAGGGGGAGGAACATTTAAACAGTTTTATGAGCACTGGGAAGAAAAACTTAACCGTCAGGAAAAAAATTCTGGACGCATCCCGGCACTCGCCGTCCTGCCGGCTCTCAGTGCAACAGGTACAGTGTCGAATTTAAAGTACGAAGAGCTGATTTTCGTTGGTCAGGCGTTTGCCGCTGAGTGGCTCCCGAAGTATCAGCTTCTGGCAGAACGTATGAAAACTGCTCTTATAGTCAGTGCCCCGGAGTATGCGGAAAGTAAGGTTTATTTATCGGCCTGGATCATAAATGCGAAAGGGCAGATAGATGCTGTGCACAGAAGCACCCATCTTCACGACGAAGATGGTCACTGGGCTGAGGGAAGTGATCTTACAGTAGTGCCTGTCCCGGGTATTGGGCGTGTGGCTGTTTTGTTTGAAGAAGAAGGCTATTTTCCTGAAGTTACAACAGCCTGCGGCGTAAAAAGAGCCGACATTATAGCTCTGCTCGCAGGGGAAGATTCTGATGAAGAGTATCCCCCTCTTATTGATGAACGTTTTCATATGAATAAAGGAGGAGAGAGCACTTTAAAAGCAGTCTGGGAAAATCTCGCTATGACCGTTCAAGCTTACACCGTTTTAGCTGGATGGCAGAAACAGAATGGAAAAAGTATAACTGCTGTTTATGCTGTTGATCCGTATTATGAAAAAGAACTTTCGGGTGCTGCTGATGCAGAAGGAGTGGCTTCTAAAAAAATAATAACATTAAGAAATGACCTTTGGTACAATCAGCAGAACTGGATTGTTTCACGCCGGGTGGAACATTATTATCCGCTTGTCATGAAAACTGAAATTCAGACCTCCATGCTGCCTGCTCACGAAGAAAACGATATGATGGCATAATAATATCATCTGCTTAATAAAATATACGTCAAAAGAAGCTTATAACAAAAGGCTCTCCCGGAGTACGGGGGAGCCTTTTGTTATATTAAATATGTTTAGCAGATGTCATAATATCCATAAGTGACAAAGAATTTACGGCTGCTGTACAGGCATCTGCGGCATATTTTGGAAAACAGTAAAAGCCAGGACTATAAAGAGTACTGGGAGAAGAATCCCTATTGAACTGCACACGATCCCGGCGACAGCTGTTCCCCGTCCGGCTTGTTTGTTCCGGTTAATATCTCGCAGCGCAAGGATTCCAATAACCAGCCCGGCAGCAGCGAGCGGGAGGCCGAAAATTCCGATCAAAAAGGTAAAGAGAATGGATATAATACCGATCACAAGAGAAACAACAGCTTTGATGTTATTTTCATTTTTTACGGGTTCGAGTCTGTCGTTATTCGCCATGTCATTTCACTCCCTTTATATAAGCATAAACAACAAATGCAAAATTTGCTGAGCTTCCGCTTTCATTTATCTTTAGCTGTACTTTCATTAAACTTTTCCCTTCATGCTCATTATTAAACGGCGGGGAAGGCTGACGGGCAAATTTTTATTTCGTCAGCCTGTACATTCGAAGCATGGAAATGAAAGCAAAGATCGGTCCCGGTACGAGAAAAAGAAAAGCATAACGCCATCCGATCAGGTTTTCTACGAATGGGAGAAGCACTATAGCTGCTATAGTAAGAGCGAAGCCCGCGGCAAGCTGAAAAGTTAAGGCTGAACCGACGTAACGCTGGTCTGCATGCTCTGTAATTAACGCAGAAAACTGGGCAGAATCTGCGATAATACTTATTCCCCATATAACTCCGACAGCTGTGACTATCCATGGGGAAGCTCCGTAAAAAAATCCTATTGTCCCTGCAGAAACAGCAGAAATGCCTAGAGCCCATAAAGTAAGCAGCTCCCGTCCGAATTTATCGGCAAATTTACCACCAAGCCACGTGCCGAAAAAGCCGGATGAGATAACAACAAACGTAAGTATGGAAGCGAGCCGTGATGGTTCCTCTACTCCGGACGCGGTCAGACTGTGCGTCAAAAAAATTCCATACCACGCCCACATAGCGTAAAGCTCCCACATATGACCGAGATAGCCGTAGTTGGCAAGTCTTACCGGTTTAAAACTTAATGCTCTCGGAATAGCTTTCGGATCGAATTTACCTTTAGGAAGCACATAAGGGCCGGAAGGGACAAAAAGCAGAACAAGAAACCCTCCGGCTATCGAAGAAAAGCCGGCAGCGGCAAGGACCGGTTCCCATGCCCCTGTCAAGAAACCGCTGAACAAATGGGGACTTGCTGAACCTACAGTTAAAGCACCTACTGTAATACCCATTGCTGTTCCACGGCGTACCCGGAACCAGGTAGAAACTAACTTCAGCCCGGGGCCGTAAACTCCAGCAAGAGCCATACCGGTAATAAATCGGAGGATTAAAGCCACCGTTAGACCGTCTGCAAGAAAAATTGTGAGCAGAGTAGTAAGTCCTGCCGTAACAGCAGAATAAAAAAACAGACGTTCCGGCTGTATACGGTCGGGCAGATTCGTAAATGCCGAAAGAAGGGAACCGACTACAAATCCCGCCTGGACCATTATGGTAACCATACTACGGCCCGTGTCGGAAAACTCCCATTGCTGAGATAACTCAGGAAGGACAGCAGTCATAGCAAACCAGGAGGTCATGGCCCCAACCATTGCCAGAGATAATAAAAGAAGCCGGA
>PWLM01000071.1 GCA_003560495.1 Bacillus sp. (in: firmicutes)
AAGGAAAAGAGTACATCGTCAAAGACGGCGACGTCGTCCATTTCCGTTTCAACGTGTAATAAACAAAAGAGAGCAGCCGGAATTTATCCAGCTGCTCTTTTTGTATGTGTAATTATATTGGAAATTATCCGACCTGCAGTTTGACGGGCAGAAATGCGTAGTGGTCATGATGTTCGATTTCTTTAAAGTCGACAGGGATGCGCTTGTTAAACATTGGACCGTCTACGATCAGCGTATGGAACTCGCCTTCTTCCCCGCATGGATCCACCCCTAGTTTTTCGATTTCCTGAATGGTTTCTTCATTCATTTCTTTTCCGAGAAAGGAAGAAGGAAGTTTTTCCTCATCAACAACGACGATAACGGCTTCAAATCCTGCGTCGAGAAGCTCGTCCAGTACTTTTCTCCGTTCTTTGTACCGGAGAGGATGATAGGCCTGGATATCTTTGCGGGAGCAGTTCTGCTCGACCCAGACAAGGTGATCCTCCAGATCGATATCCCCGAAGACTCCGTGGGTAATGCCGTTTCGCTTCATGACATCGAGAACATCAAGAAACTGGGATTCGTATGTCTGCCAGGAAGCTCCACGGACAAGCAGCGGCAGTCCCATCGCGTCCGCCTGGGCAAGAATGACCCCGTACGGAAGGGCATGGGAACGCGAATATTCCTCGTTTTCCTCGAACATTGAAAGAAGGCATACAGGCTTTCCTCCTTCCTGTACCGCCTTATAGTGGGCCAGGGCCGAATCTTTGCCGCCGCTCCAAGAAGTAAAAAAGTTCTTCTGCTCGATCATTTCATCATCCTCCTAAGCGTAATGACTGAAGCTTTTTTTCTTAGTATGGCATACTATACGAAGAGAAGAAATAGAAGAGAGGAGAGTTGGCTGTGAAAATTGGAATTCTTGACCAGGTACCTCTCCATCAGGGACACACAGTGGATGAAACGATTAAACATACGATCAAACTCGCCCGTGAGGCGGAAAAATGGGGATATCAACGCTACTGGTTTGCCGAGCACCACAGCAGCAACGGACTGCTGAGCGCCGCCCCGGAACTGTGGATGGCCCGCATTGGAGCGGTGACAAAGAAGATCCGGATCGGAGCGGGGGGGATTCTTCTTCCGCAGTACAGTCCACTGAAAGTAGCCGAGCTGTTTTCCACGCTGGAAAGTTTTTACCCGGGCCGGATTGATCTCGGTGTTGGACGGTCTCCCGGAGGAAGCGAACGGGCACGTGAAGCGCTCACCGATGGTCTGGAAAAAAACTTTGATGCTTTCCCGCGGCAGTTGGATGATCTGCACGGCTTCCTCCGGGACAGTCTTCCGCGTAATCACCCGTACCGCATTATAAAAACGACTCCGAGAAAAGCAGAAGCACCCCCGGAATGGCTGCTCGGACTGAATGCCGAAAGCGGACAGCTTGCCGGAAGCCGGGGGATGGGTCTCGTATTCGGTCATTTTATTAATCCGGATTACCATCAGGAAACAATGGAAGCCTACCGGAAAGCTTGCAGGGAGCATCATGTAAAGCCGCGTGTGATCGTCTGTGTATTTGCAGTGTGTGCGGAAACGAGGAAAGAGGCAGAAAAACTCGCTCTCACTCAGGACAGGTGGCTTGCAGGAATCAAAAAAGGGGATACGATGATTCCTTCCCGGGAGACGGTGGAAAAGAAAACGTTCACTCACCAGGAAAAAGAAGAAATGCACCATGAAAGGCGTCGTGCGGTCGTCGGGACGCCGGAAGATGTCCGCGGGCAGCTGAAGAAACTGCAGGAGAAATACAAAAACGATGAATTTCTCCTTATTACGAATATCCACGGTTTTCAGGCGCGGAGAAGGTCGTTTGAGCTGATTGCCCACGCCGTGTCCGACTGAATCGTCTGCGAATTTATGATTGATTCCCTGCCTGCCCTCTGCTATAATATTAACTTGCGGGCAAAACGACTCGCTCCTTGCTCTTTTCTTATTTTTAGGGAAAGGGCCTAGTCCAAAAGGAGGTGAAACACATGCGCAACTACGAAATTATGTACATCGTCCGTCCAGACATCGAGGAAGCTCAGACGAAGGAAACTGTCGAGCGTTTCAACAAGATTCTTACGGATAATGGCGCAGAAGTTACGGAAACAGAGGAAAAAGGAAAAAAACGTCTCGCCTACGAGATCAATGACTTTCCTGAAGGCTACTACGTAATTCTTCAAGTGAAGGCTGCTAAGCAGGCTCTTGATGAATTCAACCGCCTGAGCTCTATTAACGATAACATCCTGCGTTCTATCATTGTACGCGAGGATGACTAATAATAACTGGCTTGATCGAAACCAAGATCCAGGGAGGAATTCGGATGATTAACCGCGTTGTTCTAGTTGGACGCTTAACGAAAGACCCGGAGCTTCGTTACACGGCAAACGGCATTGCAGTAGCTACCTTTACGCTTGCTGTAAACCGTCCGTTCTCGAACCAGCAGGGCAATCGGGAAGCTGACTTCATCAACACTGTAGTATGGAGAAAGCAGGCGGAAAACGTCGCCAACTACCTTAAAAAAGGCAGTATGGCCGGGGTCGACGGCCGTATTCAGACACGAAGCTTTGACAACAATGAAGGCCGTCGTGTATTCATGACAGAAGTAGTCGCTGAAAGCGTTCAGTTTCTGGAGCCGCGCGGATCCTCCCAGGGCAGCCAGTCCGGTGATACCGGACAGGGTGCACCCGGAGGCCAGAGCGGATTCGGAGCACCGAATCAGCAGGGGGCAGGCTCCGGAGGCGGTTACGGTCAAAGTTCGTCCAACGATGATCCGTTTGCCGGTGAAGGCAAGCCGATCGATATCGATGATGATGATCTGCCGTTCTAAAACGGTTTGAATAAAATATAAAAGGAGGTAATATCTATGGCACGTCGTGGTCGTCCAAGACGCCGTAAAGTATGTTACTTTACAGTAAACAAAATCAAGAAGATTGATTATAAAGATGTTGACCTGCTGAAGAAGTTTGTTTCCGAGCGAGGAAAGATTCTTCCACGCCGCGTAACAGGAACATCTGCCAAGTACCAGCGCCAGCTTACCCGAGCGGTAAAGCGTTCACGTACAATGGCTCTTCTTCCATTCGTTACGAAAGAATAGTAAAATTCCCCCGTTATGTAGCCTCATAGCGGGGGTTTTCTTTATGGGAAAAAGCCGCATACATACATTACTGCTCTCCGGCTGGAGCGCTCTGGAAGCTGTTTATTTGAGGTTGTCTTGAAAGTTAAGAGAAACGTCCGCTTACGTTTCCACGGGAGGCTTTCCGAGCGGGCCGGCCTCAGCTAATTCCCTCCTCCTGCCGTCGGATGGAATGGATCTTCCGCTCGTCCTTTATCGCTCCGGAGTCCCCCATGTCTCCTGCAGCTTCCGGTAAAATACGAAGTCATTTCCTCTAACTGGGAATATTCCCCTTTGTATATGGATAGAAAACGAAGCGGAAACCGGCGGACGCCAGTGGAAGAAGGAGGTCGGAAGATCCCGCAGGACGGCTGGCCGGGGAAGCTGGAGACCTCCTCCACGGCAAGCCTGCCGGTGGAAGCGAAGTTTTTTCTATGAACCAATAATGTTTTATCAGAACTTTATTTAAAAAAGGCAGGGGCATTTTGATCTTCGGCTGTCCCTTTGTTTTTTCCGGCCTATACGTGATAAAATGTAATTCGGTTTTGAAGAAGCCTGCTTACAAGCCGGAGCTTCCTGAAACAGCAGAACAATAAAATATTCAACGTTAACTTATACCGAAAAGAAGGTGTATCGATGGACCAGTCAAATGCAGTACGGGACGGCTTTCTGGCGGCGGGGGTTTTTACAGCGATCATATTCGTTTCCCTGCTCGTACCGTTTGCCGGCCTGATTCTGCTGTTTTTTATTCCCGTTCCTTTTGCGGTTTACACACATAAGTACGGATGGAAGGCGGCTTCTATTACAGCCCTGTTTGCGCTGATAATCCTTTCTTTAGTTATCGGCCTGCTTGCACCGGCGTTCATGCTTTTATTCGGAGCAGCCGGTATTGCGATGGGAGAGCTTTACAGAAGGGGTGAAGGTGCCTTTGGTGCCTATGCCGGCACGGCACTGAGCGTTATTCTTGGTATCGTGTTCACTTACGCCGGAACGATGGCTCTGACCGATACCGATCCGGTGCAGTCTTTTCAGATGATGATGGAGGATTCAGTGGAACAGACGGAAGGACTTTTAGGCATTGACGAAAACGTGGATGCCGGAGACGAAGTAATGGCATTCGTTGACGATGTGCAGGTAATTGTTCCGGCACTGATTGTTCTTTTTGGTGCTGCGATTGCTTTTATTATGCAGATCGCTGCCTCCTGGTATATCCGGCGCAGCGGCAGCCATATTCCGCGCTTCCCTCCTTTCAGGGAATGGAGCTTTCCTAAGTCGTTTATCTGGTACTACCTGCTGGCGCTCATACTTTCCTTTATTAATATGAGTGAAGGGCAGGAAGGAACGTTAAACACGATTTCCGCCAACCTGATGCCGGTGATGGAAACAGGCATGATTATACAGGGACTGGCATTTATGTTCTTTTTCTTCCACTTGAAAAAAGTAACAGTAGTCCTGCCCCTGCTTATTACTGGAGCCGCTTTCGTTTTTCCATTTTTACTTCCTATTATACGAATCTTAGGTATAATTGATTTAGGTTTCGACTTAAGAACGCGATTGAAGTCGCAGAACTAGGAGTTGTGTACAATGCCTAAATTCCTCATGAAGCGCTGGCACGGAATGCATGTTTTTCTATTATATGCCATCGCAGCGCTGTTCATCGGGATACTCACTTATTATGAATGGCGTCTCGGGCTGGCTGGATTTGCCACCTTGGCAGCCACAGTAGTTCTGGTGATCCGCGCGAGGATTCAATTTGAAAGAGACTTGTCTTCCTACATTTCCACTCTCACCTACCGTGTGAATAAAGCGGGGGAAAAGGCAGTCACCGAGATGCCCGTAGGAATGATCCTCTATAACCAGGAGCGCGTCATTCAGTGGACGAATCCCTACATGCAGCAGCTGATGAAGCAGGATCTGAACGGAGTATCGCTTGAAACGATTTCCGACGACCTGATTGAATCCGTCAACGATAACAAAAGCTCATTTTATTTGAATGTGAAAGAAGAAAATTACCGGGTGGTGCACGAGCCGGATGAGCGGCTTCTGTACCTGCTCAATGCCACGGAAGAAAAAGCCTTCAGGGAAAAGTACGAGCAGGAGAAAACCGCGGTCGGATTTATTTATCTCGACAACTATGACGAAGTAACACAGGGGCTCGATGACCAGATCCGCAGCAAGCTTCTCGCCCACGTAACCGAATCGTTGAACCAGTGGTCCAAAGAACACGATATTCTGATCCGCCGGACGTCCTCGGACCGCTTCATTGCAATTTTTAATGAAGAAACGCTCGAAAACCTGGAAGCCAGCCGGTTCATCCTTCTTGATGAAATCCGGGAGAAGACCCAGGAGGAAAAAATCGCTATCACACTGAGTATCGGTATTGGCAGCGGGGAACTTTCCCTCAGGGACCTCGGCTCGCTTGCCCAGTCGAGTCTTGATCTTGCTCTCGGACGGGGAGGAGACCAGGTGGCCATCAAGGAAAACAACGGAAAAGTACGTTTTTACGGAGGCAAGTCCAACGCTACCGAAAAACGGACACGTGTCCGGGCGAGGGTTATTTCCCACGCTGTACGTGACTTCATCCGCGAAAGCAGAAAAGTGTATATTATGGGCCATAAAAACCCGGATATGGACTGTATCGGCTCAGCGATTGGTATTCTGAAGATTGCCGAAGCAAACGGCAAGGACGGCTATATTGTCGTCGACCCGGACGATGTGAACCAGAGCGTACGCAAGCTGATGAAGGAAGTAGAGCAGAACCGGGAGCTCTGGGCCCGCTTTATCACTCCGGAAGAAGCCCGGGAAGAAGTAACGGATGACACGCTCGTTGTCGTAGTGGATACGCATAAGCCGAGTCTCGTGCAGGAAAAAAAGCTTCTCGACAAAGTGGAACGGACGATTGTTATTGACCATCACCGCCGAGGAGAGGACTTTATTGATGACGCGGTACTCGTCTACATGGAACCATACGCCTCTTCTACGGCCGAGCTCGTAACAGAACTTCTGGAATACCAGCCTCGGCAGCCGCAGGTTGATACGCTCGAGGCAACGGCTCTGCTTGCCGGAATCATCGTGGATACGAAAAGCTTTGCGACACGTACCGGATCCAGGACATTTGATGCTGCTTCCTACCTCCGCAGCCGGGGTGCCGATACAACACTCGTGCAGAAGCTTCTGAAGGAAGACCTGGACCATTACGTGAAGCGGTCCAAGCTGATTGAACAGGCGCACATTTATGCCGGCGGGGTGGCCATTGCACGGGGGTATTCCGACGAAACATATGGACAGGTACTGATCGCCCAGGCAGCGGACACGCTGCTTTCCATGAACGACGTCGTAGCCTCCTTCGTTATTTCCAAAATCGAAGACGGCCGGCTGAGTATCAGTGCCCGTTCACTTGGAGATGTCAATGTGCAGGTTATTATGGAGAAAATGAACGGCGGCGGCCACCTCACCAATGCGGCCACCCAGCTGGAAGACATAACGGAAGAAGAAGCAGAAGAACTGCTGAAAGAAAAAATAGACGAATATTTCAAGGGAGGACAATCATCATGAAAGTCATCTTTTTGAAGGATGTAAAAGGTAAAGGAAAAAAAGGCGAACTGAAAGATGTACCGGACGGCTATGCCCGCAACTATCTGCTGAAGAACAACCTGGCGGTCGAAGCGAATAAAGGAAACATGAAGTCACTTGAGAAGAAGCAGGAAAGCGAAGAGCGCCAGGCGGAGGAAGAATTGAAGCAGGCGGAAAAAATGAAAGAAGAGCTTGAAAACAAAACGATTGAACTGACCGCAAAAGCCGGGGAAGGCGGACGTCTTTTCGGGGGCGTCACGAACAAGCAGATTGCCGAACAGCTGAAAAAAGACAATTATAAGATCGACAAGCGTAAGATCGAGCTGAAAGAGCCGATCCGTGCTCTCGGCTACACAAACGTCAATGTGAAAGTGCACCCGAAAGTGACGGCTGTCATTAAGGTGCACGTTAAGGAAGCGTAACGGTGAGAACCGGGAAATGAGGGGATCACAATGAACGAACTGTTCACCGACCGGACCCCGCCTCAAAATATTGAAGCGGAGCAGGCAGTGCTTGGTGCTATTTTTCTGGACAGCCAGGCACTTATTACAGCAACAGAGCGGCTCATGCCGGAAGATTTTTACCGGATGGCCCACAGCCGTATTTTTACAGTTATGCTGGAGCTGTCTGATAAAGGCGAACCGGTCGATCTTGTTACAATGATCGACGAGCTGCACGCCAAAAACTGGCTTGAGGAAGTCGGAGGTGTCTCCTATCTCGGAGACCTTGCCAACGCCGTGCCGACAGCTGCCAACGTTCAGTACTATGCGCAGATCGTAGAGGAAAAATCACTGCTGCGCCGGCTGATCCGTGTAGCTACAAGCATCGCGACCGAAAGCTACAACGCCGAGGACGAAGTGGATCTTATTTTAAACGAAGCCGAAAAATCGATTCTCGAAGTTTCCAGAAAGCAGTCTTCCGGCGAGTTTGTTGATATTAAAGACGTACTGATCGAAGCGTTCGATAAAATCGAAATGCTTCAGCATACGGCAGGCGACGTGACAGGCATACCGACCGGTTTCCAGGAACTCGACCGGATTACTGCGGGCTTCCAGAAAAGTGACCTTGTCATCGTAGCTGCCCGACCTTCTGTTGGTAAGACGGCGTTTGCACTGAACATTTCCCAGAATGTTGCCACGAAGACAGACGAAAACGTGGCAATCTTCAGTCTGGAGATGGGAGCGGACCAGCTAGTCATGCGTATGCTCTGTGCGGAAGGAAATATCGACGCCCAGCGGCTTCGTACCGGCCATCTGGAAGACGAAGACTGGCAGCGTCTGACGATGGCGATGGGCAGTCTTTCCAAAGCCGGTATTTATATCGATGATACGCCGGGCATTAAAGTGAAGGACATCCGTTCCAAGTGCCGGAAACTGAAGCAGGAAAACGGGCTCGGCATGATCATGATCGACTACCTGCAGCTGATTCAGGGGGATGCCCGTTCCAGTGAAGGGCGTCAGCAGGAAGTTTCTGAAATCTCCCGGGAACTGAAAGGCCTCGCCCGGGAGCTGGAAGTGCCGGTCATCGCCCTTTCCCAGCTTTCCCGCGGCGTGGAGTCGCGCCAGGATAAACGTCCGATGATGTCGGATATCCGGGAATCCGGAAGTATCGAGCAGGATGCGGATATCGTTGCCTTTCTCTACCGGGACGATTACTACGATCAGGAGTCCGAAAAAAAAGACATTATCGAAATTATTATTGCCAAGCAGCGTAACGGCCCGGTCGGCACCGTCGAACTGGCCTTCGTGAAAGAGCATAATAAATTCGTCAACCTCGAGCGGCGCTACGACGAGCAGGACATGCCGCCCGGAGCCTGACAAAAGCAGCCTTTCCCGGTGAAAATCGGGAGAGACTGCTTTTTTTTTGCCGTAGGGGGAGAAATTGCGTGGAGAGAGTGGCAGGGCGGAGGATCTGGAGGCGGAATAATTCCAGCTTTTCACGGGACGAACCTTTTTCGATGACCTTTCGCAGAAGAAAAACCCTTCTGCGTTTTGTTTTGATCTGGAAAAGGAGGAAGCGGCTGTCGATTCTCCCAACCTTTTCTGGAATTCTACCAACTTTCTTCAGAATAGCTCCAAACGGCGTATGGAATACTTTCAACTTCCACTTTTTTTCTACCAACTGCCCCGAATACTACCATCATCCCCCGTATTTCTACCAACTTTCCGCAGAATACTTCCCACTTTTCAGGGGATATGTCGTTTTCGGTAATCTTTCATCAAATTCTGCGTTCTGACTTGATCGCGGTCTGCCGGAGGGTACCCCCTTTTCAGAGCGGGAAATAAACGAACGATAATATATGAAACGATGATAATGTTCGGTTATTGTATTGACGCTGTAGGCTCTAACTGGTAAAATGACGTTGGTTCAAATAAAGAACGAATATAGCACGTATTAGTTGAGGTGCTCTAACGATGCCATCGGTTGTAGTAGTAGGTACGCAATGGGGAGACGAAGGAAAAGGAAAGATTACGGATTACTTATCAGAGCAGGCGGAAATGATTGCCCGCTATCAGGGCGGCAATAACGCCGGACATACAATTGTTTTCAATGACACGAAGTACAAACTGCACTTAATACCTTCAGGGATCTTTTATAAAGACAAAACGTGTGTGATCGGAAACGGCATGGTGATCGATCCGAAAGCACTTGTTGAAGAAATCAAATATCTGCATGACAGAAACGTCAGCACGGATAACCTGCGTATCAGCAGCCGGGCCCACGTTATTCTTCCTTACCACCTAAAGCTGGATGCCATGGAAGAAGACAGCAAAGGAGCAAACAAAATCGGTACGACGAGAAAAGGAATCGGCCCGGCCTACATGGATAAGGCAGCCAGAACAGGGATCCGTATCGTCGACCTTCTCGACCGGGAAACATTCGAGGAAAAACTCGAAATCAACCTCGCAGAGAAAAACCGTGTGTTTGAAAAAATTTATGAAACAGAAGGCTTCACCAAAGAAGAAATTCTCAATGAATATTATGAATACGGACAGCAGATCGCTCAATACGTGGCGGATACTTCTGTCATTCTGAATGATGGCCTCGATCAGGGACGCCGCGTTCTGTTTGAAGGCGCTCAGGGTGTCATGCTGGACATTGACCAGGGAACCTATCCGTTCGTTACGTCGTCCAACCCGATTGCCGGCGGAGTGACGATCGGCTCCGGTGTCGGCCCGTCCAAGATCAACCACGTGGTGGGTGTATCCAAAGCATATACGACACGCGTCGGCGACGGTCCTTTCCCGACCGAGCTTCATGATGAGACGGGGGATCAGATCCGCGAAATCGGTAATGAGTATGGTACGACAACAGGACGTCCGCGCCGTGTCGGCTGGTTCGACAGCGTCGTTGTCCGCCACGCCCGCCGTGTGAGCGGAATTACGGATCTTTCCCTGAACTCCATCGACGTACTGACAGGCATCAAAACGCTGAAGATCTGCGTGGCTTACAAGTACCGTGGCGAAATTATGGAAGAATTCCCGGCAAGCCTCAAAGTACTCGCTGAATGTGAGCCGGTGTATGAAGAAATGCCGGGGTGGGACGAAGATATTACCGGTGTCCGTTCCCTGCACGAGCTTCCTAAAAATGCTATCTACTACGTAGAGCGTATTTCCCAGCTCACTGGTATTCCACTTTCTATTTTCTCTGTCGGTCCGGACCGTAACCAGACGAACCTTGTCCGCGGAGTTTTCGGCTGATAATAACGTACAGATAAAAGCTGTCCTGCTGAGCAGGGCAGCTTTTAGTTTGTTGATAAAGTATTTTTATTTACAAATAGGCGGATCTTTGCTTCCGCCTCCGCCGTTTTGGAAAGAAAGCTATCTCTTTTTATTAGGCTCTGTTAAAGCTCCGGGTTGTTGTTTAAGGTTGCCTGCAGCTCTTTTTTCTTCGCTTGCCTCGGAGAAAGCGTTCAGCTATCCCATCCTTACGTCTGGGAGGATCTTCACGCTTTCTTTTTCCGCAGGCGTCTCGAAAAATCGCCTTGGCATCGGTTTTACAGTATAAAAAGCAGTGTTTATGGAAAGCAGAATTTTTCTTTTTCTGTGAAAAAAACGAAATGGAAAGCAGCCCGTGGAAGAAGGAGATTGGAGGACAGGGCGCAGCCTGCCCGAAAATCTTCTCCACGGCAGGCCGGTTGGAAGCGAAGTGTTTCTTCAGCCCTTAACAGCGAACTTTAACATAGCTTTTTATTAAAGAAAATGGCTTTAAAAGAGAGATTTTTCATGGCAGAAAACTTATTTTGAATTCCCTGCAGCAGCCGCAGGGGCGACTCCTGGGCGATGAAGGACGAGGCGAAGATCCATTTCTTCCGAGCTGGTGGAGGAAGAAATTAGCGTGTGCCCGGCCCACCCGGAAAGCGTCCCGGAAGGCG
>PWLM01000167.1 GCA_003560495.1 Bacillus sp. (in: firmicutes)
AGATGACCACGCAGGCGCTCAATGCGGAAAGGCTGCTGGAAGAAGCTTCCGTCTTTGAAGGCATGCCTTCAGAAACCATTCTCGGACATATTCATCTGCAGGTAAATGACATAAAAGAAGGAGAAAGTTTTTACATCGATTCCCTTAATTTCGATAGAGTTTCTACTATCGGAGACCATGCCCTGTTCATTTCCACAGATGCCTACCATCATCACATTGCGATGAACACATGGAGCGGCCGGCATAAGGAGGCACTCTCCAAAGATGAAACCGGACTCGCCTCTTTTCAAATTGTTTATCCTGACAACACCAGTCTTTTTCAAGTGGAAAAGTCTCTTCAGGAAGCCGGAGCTGCGGTAACCGGTACAGAAAACGAACTCCAGACGGTGGACCCTTTCGGTATCACAGTGGAGTTAACAGTCTATAACGGCGGATCAAACTCGTATCATTAACTTCTTTATAACTCTTCACAAGGTACGTTAATAAAGAAGTATTTTCCCCGATAAGCAAATGAAAAGGCCCTGAACCTTTTCAGAGTGTTGATTAAGTCTTACTTCTGAAATCATTATTGTTGTAAGTTTCTCCTGCACTCCCCGGCGGAAGCTTGCCATGGGGCTCGCCGTCAGCTGTTTGGCCTCCGGCTTTGAAAAGAATCTTCCGACTTCGCTTTATCCCACCGGCGTCCCCGCCGGACGTTCCGGAGGAAAAATCCTCTCCTGAATGGAAGAAAGGGCGGAATCAACACGTTTTTTAGAAGAAGAAACTTCTTTTTATTTTCCTGCTGAAGCTGCAGCAGGCGACTCCGAGGCTAAATAGGACGAGCAGAAGATCCATTTCTTCCGAGCAGTAGGAGGAAGAAATTAGCTGAAGCCGGCCCGCCCGGAAAGTGTCCTGCGGAGGCGAAAGCAGGGAAATGCATAGGCATGTATAAAAAACACTTTATAAACAGCCTGAAAAGGTTCAGGGCATTGGCCCTGAACCTTTTTTAAATACTGACTTTTATACTTTTTTACACGCTGAAATATCTTCCTTCCGGATGGGCAAAGACCATCGCTGTAACGCTTGCTTCCGGCTCCATCATGCAGCCTTCTGTCAGCTGAATGCCGATGTTCTCCGGTTCGATCAGGCGGAACAGTTTCTTCTGGTCTTCCAGATCCGGACAGGCAGGGTAACCGAATGATACACGAACGCCCTGATACTTTGCAGAGAAGCGCTCCTGCATCGTAAAGTCCGGATGATCAGGGAAACCCCACTTATCCCGCATCAGCTGGTGCACTCTTTCTGCAAGTCCTTCAGCCAGCTCGAGAGCGGCTGCCTGAATAAGATGGCTGTCCATATACTCCCCGGCTTCTTTCGCTTCTTCCGCCAGGACACGGATACCTTTTCCGGCTGTTACAGCAAGAAAGCCTACGTGATCCATCACACCGCTTTCCTTCGACCGTAAAAAGTCTGCAAGGCAGAGGTACGGAGCTTCTTTCTGCCGTGGGAAAGTAAAAGTTTCCACCACTTTCGTCTGGTCAGCCGGGTCATAAATAATAACCGAATCTCCATCTGACTGCGCCGGGTAGAACTGGTACATTCCGTCTGCCCGCAGCAGTTTCTCCCGGTCAGCCCGTGCGAGAAAGTCGTCGACGCGCTGTTTCAGCCCGATGGTCTTTTCGTCCTGCCGCTCCAGTTTTCTTTTTACATTCCCCTGAAGACCAAGGTGGGAGCCGAGCAGGGTCTGCATATTCACGTAAGGGTACAAATGAGTGAGCTTGTAATCACGAAGAATATGCTGCTTGTAATCTTCCGGCACGAACAGTGGTGCTTCCCGGTCCACTGTAGAAACAGGTGCTTCCATTGTTGCCGTCGCTGTTTCACTCTGCTTGCGGCTCAGATCGTCCGCTGCCCGCTGCTGGGCTTTTTCCTGCTTCTCCACTGTAGTACGGGCCAGTTCCTGCCTTTCTTCCGGTTTTACGAGCCGGTTGGCAATTTCCAGACCGTTCATCGCATCTTTGGAGTACAGCACCATCCCCTCATATTCCCGGGCGATTTTTGTGTCTGTAAAGCGGCGGGTCAACGCAGCTCCTCCTACAAGAATCGGAACATTGATCCCTTTTTCCCGCAGGTCGTTGGCGGTAATAACCATCTGCTGAGTGGATTTTACGAGCAGCCCGGACAGTCCGATCATATCAGGCTGCTCTTTTTCCACTGCTTCAATCAGTTCATTCGGGGCAACTTTAATACCGAGATTAACAATTTGAAAACCATTGTTTTTCAATATGATCTCAACAAGGTTTTTTCCGATATCATGTACGTCCCCTTTGACGGTCGCGAGGATCACTTTACCTTTGCCGCGGTCATCCTTTTTTTCTTCCATATGAGGTTCCAGATGAGCTACCGCTGCTTTCATCGCTTCTGCACTCTGCAGCACTTCTGCGACGATCAGCTCGTTATCATTGAACAGCTTTCCGACTTTATCCATCCCGGTCATGAGCGGTCCATTAATAATGCCGAGAGGTTCATCATATGCCTCCAGCGCTTTGTCAAGATCCGGGTAGAGCCCTTCTTTCGTGCCTTCCACAATGTAGCCGGCCAGCCGCTCTTCAAGCGTCATCGTCTCCTGGGCCTGTTCGGCTTTTGGTTTTTTCTTTCTGTAAAATGCTGTAAATGAAGCGAGTGTTTCATCGTCCGTCTGAAACAGAAGGGCATCTGCCAGCTGCTTTTCTTCGTCAGAAACTGAACCGTAGCGTTCCAGCTTCTCTGTGTTTACTATCGCGTAATCGAGACCTGCTCTTGTACAGTGGTAGGTAAAAGCAGCATTAAGTACTTCCCTGCCAAGCGGCGGCAGACCGAAAGACACGTTACTGACGCCGAGAATGGTCATACATTCCGGCATTTCTTCTTTAATCATGCGGATTCCGTCCACCGTCGCTTCCGCAGAACCGATATACTGCTCATCACCGGTGCCTACCGGGAATACTAGTGGATCGAAAATAATGTTTCTCGCAGGAATACCATATTTCTCTGTGAGCAGCTGATAAGAGCGGCGGGCAATGTCCAGCTTTCTTGCTGCTGTAACGCCCATCCCCTCCTCATCTATAGTTCCAACGACGAGGGCAGCACCAAACCTCCGTGCAAGGGGAGCTACGGCTTCAAAACGTTCTTCTCCGTCTTCCAGGTTGATGGAGTTGATCACGGCTTTGCCCTGAGAATAAGTCAACGCCCTTTCAATAACATGTTCATCCGTGGAATCAATCATGAGCGGCACTTTTACTTTGTTAATGACCTGATTGAGGAATTTCTCCATGTCCTCCATTTCATCCCGGTCCGGATCCGCCAGACATACGTCAATTATGTGAGCTCCTTTTTTCACCTGGGCACGGGCAATTTCAGAGGCTTCTTCGAATTTTTCTTCAGCAATCAGCCGCTTGAATTTTTTGGAGCCGATAACGTTTGTCCGTTCCCCGACAAGCAGCGGTCTCATTGATTCATCATAGACGAGCGGTTCAATACCGGAAACGGTATGCGGGAGGCTTTCCTGCGGCCGGCGGGGCTGATAGTCCTTGAGTGTTTCGTTCATTACCCGGATATGTTCCGGCGTCGTTCCGCAGCAGCCGCCTACAACATTCAGCCAGCCTTTTTCGGCAAAATTTGCGAGTTTCTGCGCAAGCATGGCCGGCGATTCATGATAATGTCCCTCTTCATCAGGGAGTCCTGCGTTTGGATAGCAGTGCACGTACGTAGTAGAGAGCTCAGACAAGGAACGGAGATGATCCTGCATAAATTCCGGACCAGTCGCGCAGTTAAGTCCAACAACGGCCGGTTTCATATGTTCCAGGGAAATATAAAATGCTTCGATGCTCTGTCCAGCAAGAGTTGTCCCCATCGGTTCGATTGTTCCGGAAATAATAAGCGGGAGCTTCCGGCCTTTTTCCTTTTCTGCCCGCTCAATCGCTACGTAGGCAGCTTTGACGTTACGCATATCCTGACTCGTTTCGAGAAGAAGCAGATCCGACCCTCCGTCATACAGACCTATAACCTGTTCGTAATAGCTGTCAGCCAGTTCTTCAAATGTGGTCCCGCCGGTAACAGAAAGGGATTTTGTAGTAGGACCCATTGCCCCGGCAACAAACCTCGGCTTTTCCGGTGTCGAAAAGCGATCGGCTTCCTCCCTGGCAATTCTCGCCGCCTCCACGTTTATTTCATACGCTTCTTCCTGGAGGTCATAGTCTGCAAGGACGATGGAAGTTGCTCCAAATGTATTCGTTTCGATAATATCCGACCCTGCTTCCAGATACTCCCGGTAAATGCGGCGGATGACGCCTGGAGACACAAGGTTTAAATATTCATTGCATCCTTCATATTCCTCCCCGCCGAAATCATCTGCTGAAAGATCTGCGTTCTGAAGCATCGTGCCCATCGCCCCATCCAGCAGCAGGATACGTGACTGAAGCTCTTTTTCAAATGTAGTCATACCAATCGTCCCTTCTTATCTGCGCTTCTCAGCGGCTTCCCGCAGTTAGTCGTTCCTGTTTGCGAATATGTTGTGTCAACGTTTCTGTAATATTGTATCGGAGAAACGGCGTAATGAGATACAGTGTGGAGAAATGTTTCATCGCTTCATCCACCAGCTCCTTAGCCAGACGGATACCCTCTTTCTCACTTGCCTCCCGATCCCCGGAAAGAGCCTTCATCTGTTCCCTGACTTCATCTGTCAGTTTAATGCCCGGAACCTCGTGGTGCAGAAATTCAGCATTTCTGCTGCTGACGAGCGGCATAATACCGATATAGACAGGTACTGGGAGGTGTGCTACAGCTTCGGCAATTTCCTTAATACGCTCCGTACTGTAGACCGGCTGACTCATAAAGTAGTCAGCACCCGCTTCAATTTTCTTTTCCAGACGCTGCACTTCCCGGTCCAGTCTTCTTGCATTGGCGTTAAAAGCTGCTCCGATAGTGAAAGAAGTTTTCGCTCCGAGATCCTTCCCGGAGAATGAAGTACCTTCGTTCAGCTGTTTAATAAGCCGGATCAGGTCCATGGAAGACATATCGTAAACAGAAGTTGCTCCCGGGAAGTCCCCTACTTTAGCAGGATCTCCTGTAATGGCGAGAATATCTCTGACGCCCAGTTCATGGAGTCCCAGCAGATGGGACTGAAGCCCAATAATATTTCTGTCACGGCATGCGACATGCAGAAGAGGACGAGTTCCTTCACTCTTGATCTTTGTACCGAGGGCAAGGTTATCAATCCGGGAGGAAGCCAGTGAATTATCTGCCAGCGTCACTGCATCCACTCCGGCATTCGTAAGAGCTTTTGCCCCGTCCATAAAAGCCGGCACTCCGGAAAGAGCCTTCGGAGGATCGAGCTCCACAATGACTGAGGTTTTTCCTTCCGGTATATCCGTCAGTTTCGGAAGCTGCGGCTCTGCATCCATAAACGTTTGGGCAGTCCGTTCTTTTACCTGCTTGCTTTTTACCGGTACGAGGTTGTCTCGTTCTACCGCTTCACGGATAGCCCGTATGTGATCAGGTGTCGTCCCGCAGCACCCGCCGAGAAGAACAACCCCCTCTTCCACGAGCGCTTTTGTCATATCCCCGAAATACGTCGGGTTCGACTGATAGGAAAAACGTCCATCCCGAACATTTGGCAGGCTTGCATTTGGATAGACGCTGATGCCAGCTGTTTTGAGAAGAGAAATTTCTTCCAGGGACTGCAGCATATGGTACGGTCCCATCCGGCAGTTAACACCTGCAACATCAGCCCCCAGAGCTTCGAGCTCTTCCAGTGCTTCCTGCAAGTGTCTGCCTGTATGAAGTACGCCGATATCCCCCAGTGTCGCCTGGGCAATGATCGGCTTTTCTGTGAGCGGCCGAAGGTACTTCAGCAGCTCGATCAATTCCTGAAAGTCGTAAAACGTCTCGAGAAGAAATCCGTCCACATTGGTATCAAGAAGAATATCAGCCTGTTCCTTCAGGCTTGCCACTCTTTCTTCCAGAGGCTCTTTCTCCTGGTGCATCGTTGCTACACCGCCGATCGTAGCCGCTGTGTAGGCTTTTCCTGCAGCTGCTTTTACGGCAATTGCGACAGCCGCCTCATTGATCTCCTTCACGTTGTTTTCCTGCTGATAGCGGGCCAGTTTATGTCTGTTCGCTGCATAGGTGTTCGTCTGAATAATTTCTGCGCCGGCTTCAATATATGCCTGATGTACACGGCTGATTTTTTCCGGAGCTGTGATATTCAGCTCCTCAAAGCAGCCGTGGATCCCTTCCTGGTAAAGGAGCGTCCCCATCGCTCCGTCCCCGACTATAATACCTTCTTTTAACCTTTCTTTCAGACTCATCTCCAGCTCTCCTTTACTCCGATCTTTTTAAAAGCCTGCGCAAAATCATTCATTAGATCTTCCGGTTTTTCCAGTCCTACAGACAGACGAAGCAGTCCGTCCGTTATTCCGCGCGCATTTCTTTCTTCATCGGACATTGCCGCGTGCGACATCGTTGGAGGGTAGGAAAGAATGGATTCCACGGCCCCGAGGCTGACAGCAAATACTGGAATTTCCACTGCCTGTACTACTTTTCGTACTGCTTCTTTATCTGCGAGACGGAAAGACAGCACCGCTCCGGCTCCATCTGCCTGTTCCTGATTAATATCGTAACCGGGATGATCTTTCAGTCCCGGGTAATAAACGTGTTCTACTTCCGGCTGTTCGAGGAGCCAGTCGGCAATTTTTGCGGCTGCAAGCGAAGAAGCTTCCATCCGTGTATGAAGAGTCTTCAGACCGCGGAGAACGAGCCAGCAGTCCTGCGGTCCGAGAATGGCCCCGAAGCTGTTCTGGAGAAACTTCAGTTCTCCTGCCAGCGCCTCATCTTTTACGATTGTCAGGCCGGCCACCACATCACTGTGCCCGCCGATAAATTTGGTGGCGCTGTGAACGACGACGTCGACGCCGAGATCGAGCGGCCGCTGCAGTACCGGAGTCATGAAGGTGTTATCCAGCACTGTCAGGCATCCCTGCTTTTCCGCGATTTTCACGATCTCTTTAATAGGCGTAATCTTCATGGTCGGATTAGAAGGAGTTTCCATAAATATCATCTTTGTATTCGGCTGTACCGCCCGGGCTACCGCTTCCGGGTCTGTCATATCAACAAACGTGTGCTCAATTCCCTGGCGCTGAAGAACTTTCGTTGTCAGGCGGAACGTCCCTCCGTAAACATCGTCCGTAATTACAAGATGATCCCCTGAAGAAAGCATCATAAAAGTCGTGGAGATTGCCGCCATGCCGGACGCAAAAGCAAAACCGTGTGTGCCATTCTCCAAATCGGCTATCGTATCTTCCAGTGCTTCTCTCGTCGGGTTACCGGAACGGGCGTAGTCGTAGTCACCGAACTGCTCGATGTCCGGCTGGTCAAACGTGGAAGCGTGCTGAATCGGCACACTCACCGCACCGGTGTGCGGGTCTGTTTTATGTTTGGAATGAATGAGTGAAGTCTGTTTGGAAAATGTCATGTGCGTGCCTTCCTTTCTTTTGCTGCATATTGAAAAGCTTCATCCAGATCTTTTATTAAATCTTCAGCTGATTCGATTCCTACGGAAAAACGGAGCAGCCGGTTACAAACCCCAAGTTTAAAACGGATTTCCTCCGGGACATCTGCATGAGTCTGGGTAGCCGGATAAGTCATCAGGCTCTCCACCCCTCCCAGGCTTTCCGCAAAGGAAATAACTTTCAGTGCCTGCAGGATAGGGTTGACCATTTCTTCTTCCTCCACCCTAAAAGAAAGCATGCCGCCTTTTCCGGGATAGATAACTTCCCGGCAGAGAGGCTGACTCTCCAGATATTCCACTACAGCTTGGGCGTTTTCTGTATGCTTGTCCATCCGGAGCTGCAGTGTTTTCATTCCGCGCAGTACGAGCCAGGAATCCATAGGGGAAAGCACAGCACCTATACTGTTGTGATAATAAAACAAATCTTCTCCAACTTTTTCTTCCCTTGCTACGACCAGCCCGGCGATCACATCGTTGTGTCCGGAAAGATACTTGGAAGCACTGTGGATGACAATGTCGGCCCCGTAGTCAAACGGACGCTGTATAACCGGTGTGTAAAACGTATTATCTACAATAAGAAGCAGTCCATGCTCATCGGCAAGCTTTCCGTAGGCATCAAGATCCGCTTCCTGCATAAGTGGGTTTGTCGGCGTTTCAATGAAAAGTGCCTTCGTATTTTCATTAATTTTTTCCCGGAACGTGCTGATGTCCTCCGGTTCTGCGTAATGAAAGTTTACTCCCCAGCGCGTCCATCCATTTTCGAAAAGACGGTACGTTCCGCCGTAAAGGTCACTCGTTGCAATGATTTCGTCTCCCTGCTCAAATAAGGAAAGAACCGTCTGTACAGCAGCCATTCCGGAAGCACAGGCAAGCCCCCGGGCTCCCCCTTCCAGATCCGCAATCGTTTCTTCCAGCACCGTTCTTGTAGGGTTGCCTGTCCGGGAATAATCGAATCCTGTTGACTGGCCGATTCCTTCATGACGGTATGCGGTGGAAAAATAAACAGGTGTATTAACAGCGCCTGTCACATGATCCCTCCGGTTTCCTGCCTGTACGAGCTGTGTTTCCAGTGTGCGTTTTTCCTCTCCCATGACAAATCCCTTCCTTTTCTTCTCAGTTGTCGTGATGCGGTAACAGATTTTATAAATGTGGATATAAAAAAACTTCTCCCTCATCTGTAAAAGATAAAGAAGAAGATGCTGTATCTGTCTTCTTATCTTGCAGGAATCCCCTGCAGGAATTAGCACCTTGCCTTCCGGCTGGTTGCTGAGACGTCATCAGGCCTTTCCCTCAGTCTCTCTTGATAAGAATTTATATCGTTATATTTGTTTAGCTTGATAATTAATCATTCTAACGAAAAAAAAGTGTCTTTGCAACGCTGGTATTAAAAATCTTCATAATTATCACTTTACTTGCTTCTGTTTCATTTTCTAATGAACAGAAGACTTTGTCTGATAATTTGAATACCGATAAATTTCATAAGAGACGATTTTCCGGTTCCGGCATTATACAAGACTTAAACAACACCTTCTATATAAGCTGAATTGCAGTAAAAATTTCCATTTACTGATCGTAGGTAAATACACTTATTTTTATTAAGGACTTTAATACTAAAAATGTTTATTAACAAGCTTTTACAGAGGTGGAATATTACTATAAAGTGAATTTTTTTAAAATTTAAAAAATAAATGTTTCATTTTGGCAATATGGAGGTAAAGATAAATGTCGTCGTTGTTGTACAACTTTTGTAGATATTTTGTTTAGATTTATAACCAAAAATTACAAGGAGATGGTTAAGTTGCAAAAATCAAAAGTTGTTCTTTATACCCTGCCTGCTTTATTAGTTGCGGGAATGGCCACACCAGCTTTAGCTGACAGTCACGGAGACGAAAACGCAATGGTGCGTGTACTGCATGCCTCCCCTGATGCACCGGAAGTGGACGTTTACGTTAATGGAGATGCAGCCGTTGAAGGTGCCGCCTTCCAGGACATTACTGATTACCTTGAACTGCCTGCCGGAGATCATGAAGTAGCTATTTTCCCTGCAGGGGAAGGCGGGGAAGGTGACCCAGTTATTGAAGAAACGCTTACAGTAGAAGGCGGTATGAATTATACAGCCGCAGCAGTGGATACACTCGATAACCTGACCCTTGAAGCTTTTGCTGATGATAACACGGTGGAAGAAGGTATGACTAAAATCCGTGTTGGACATATGTCACCTGGAGCACCGGCTGTAGACGTCGGGCTTGTGGATGGAGATTCCTTGTTTGAAGGCGCTGAATTTTTCGCTGTAACTGATTACCTGGAGCTTGACCCGGACACGTACGATCTGGAAATCCGTGCAGCCGGTACTGAAGATGCAGTATTAGATCTTTCAGGAACTGAATTGGAAGCCGATACTGTGTACTCCGCCTATGCTGTCGGTGCGGATGCCGATGAACTTGAAGTAGTGCTTGTAGCTGATGAAGCACATGCAGCACCTTCCGAAATGCCGGCTACTGGTATGGGAGGCGCTTCCCAGTCTGCCAATTACCTGCCGCTCGCCTTGACAATACTTGCCGGGGGCCTTGGTGCAGCTTTTCTTTTTCGTAAAAAGATCCTCCCTCAGGCATAGTCTTATATTAATTCTTCCTCTTCTTCTGCTTCTAAGCGCCTGCACTTCCGAAACAGAAGAAAGCATGGAAGCTCCTTTACAGCAGGCCGGCGCTGCCGTTCCTGCTGAAGAGGAGAAAGAAACAACTCCGGAAAAACCACCTCCGGATGAAGAGACTGCCATAAACAGCACCGCTGATTCCAAACCGGTGGAAGCAGTTCCGGGAAGCACTTCCCAGGGGATTGATCCGGGGAGGCTGGAAATACCGGCTATCGGAGTGGATGCCCCCGTCGAAGATGTCGGTCTCGACGAAGCAGGTGCGATGGAAGTTCCGGAGGAAGGTGAATTAATTGGATGGTTCAACCGCGGACCAAAGCCGGGCGCACAAGGTAATTCTGTCCTTGCCGGACACGTTGATGACCGGGAGGGTCCCGCGGTTTTCTATGACCTGAAGGATCTTGAAATCGGTGACGAGATTAAAGTACACGATGAAAGTGGGGAAACGAACGTATTTCAAGTTACGAATATGGAAGTTTATCCTTATGATGACGCCCCGATTCAGACTGTTTTCGGGCCCTCTGCTTCCAGAAATCTCAATTTAATAACCTGCACCGGTGAATTTGATCGGGATGCAGGAACCCACCGTGAACGGCTTGTTGTTTTTACCGAGCTTGTTTCCTGATTTTTCTCACCCTGACTTTGTCGGGGTGTTTTTTTATGTGCTGCTTAAGTTACAATAAGTGACAACTAAAGTTATCGGGAGGTAACCTATGAATAACACGAAAAAACTGACGATTATGGCGATGTTTACGGCTGTTGGAATTGTAGGTGCTGCTTTCATCTGGTTTCCGACCGGTGTCGCCCGGGCCTACCCTGTGCAGCATGCTGTCAACGTCATGGCGGCAGTAC
>PWLM01000205.1 GCA_003560495.1 Bacillus sp. (in: firmicutes)
CTGGAAATAAAAAACCAATCAACTTTGTCACAGCGCGATTTGAAAAGAATTTTTCTGTAGGAAGCCATCCCTAAGCCGGATAAGATATAATCGAGAAAAACGGTTAAGGAGCTGCTTTATGAAGAAAAAAGGATGGATCGGAGCGGGGTTGCTTTTTCTCGCTTTATACCTCGGCGTAATTGTCTGGCATCAGTTGAAGCCGATGCCTGAAGGAACTTCCTACGCCGGGGAAATAAGAATGATGGGAGAGGAAGAAATCGAATTTCTCCGGGACCTTACATATAATAAAGAAACGACGGGAGGGGTTCAGTACGATCATGAAATTTTCAGGGAAATATTTTCTGCGGTGGAAGAAGCCGAGCGTTTTTTAATCGTGGATATGTTCATGGTCAATGAATTTTCTGATTAAGAAAAAGATTTTCCGGAACTGAGCAGCCGGCTTTCTGAAAAAATAGCTGCGCAGATGGAGAAACATCCGGAACTGAAAGTTGTTTTTATTACCGACGAAATCAATACGACCTACTCTTCCCATCCGGCACGTCACCTTGATCCGCTCGTTGAAAAAGGAGCGGAAGTCGTATACGTGGATCTCGACAGGCTGAGAGACCCGAATCCGATTTATACCGGTTTCTGGCGCGTTGCTTTTCAATGGTTCGGACAGGAAGGAACCGGCTGGCTGCCGAATGGATTCGGACCGACAGCACCGGACGTCACCCTCCGCTCCTACTTAAAGATGGCCAACATCAAAGCCAACCACCGGAAAGCGGTCATTACCGAAAATGAAGGTATTATTACTTCTGCCAACCCCCATGATGCAAGCGGCTTCCATTCCAACACCGCTGTCAGGGTACGCGGGGAAATTTTGTACGATATGGTGGAATCCGAAAAAGCAGTCGCTGCTTTTTCCGGAGGGGACTTGAGTTATTTCCCCGAAAAAGTGGAGCTGGATGAATGGATAGAAGTAGAAGATATGGAAAATAGACCGCTTCAGGCGCAGATCGTTACTGAACGAAAAATCGAAGCCGCCGCCCTGGAAGTGCTTGAACGTGCAGAGGAGGAAGACACGGTCTGGATCGGGATGTTTTATTTATCCGATCGGGACATTATGGAAGCACTCGTAAAAGCGGCAGCCCGAGGAGCAGAAGTCCGGTTGATTTTAGACCCGAATCAGAATGCTTTCGGTCAGGAAAAAATGGGGCTTCCGAATATCCCCGCAGCTGCAGAGCTGCTTTTTCGAGGAAATGATAATATCAGTATCCGCTGGTACGACACTCAGGATGAACAGTATCATACAAAAATTATGTATGTAGATCGTGGAGACACGGCCAACGTTATTGCCGGCTCCACTAATTTCACGACGAGAAACCTGAACGATTACAACCTGGAAAACAACATAAGCATTACAGCGCCTCCGGAAACAGCATTTATTCAGGACGTCGACCATTATTTTTCTAAGCTCTGGGAAAATGACGGCGGTATTTACACTGCTGATTACGAAGAATATACCGGGGAGCTTTCCCCGGTAATGTACGGCCTGTATGTCGTTCAGAAAGCATTTCGTTTTACTACTTATTAACGACATATGCCGTTAAAGAATGAAGTCCTGACAGAGCCTTTCTGCTATGTCCGGAAGAAAACTCTGCGCACCTTGAAACCGGAGCAGCCTAAAAGCTGTTCCGGTTTCAAAATGTGGATTAAGTCTTGATTTGAGAATAATGATTTTTCTAAGCGTATAGCTTTCTCCTTCGCTCCACCATGCCGTGGGTGAATCCGGGGCGAGAGAGGACGAGCTGCAGATCCGTTTAGGCAAAAGAAGTCAGCTGAAGCCGGTCCTCCTACGGAGGCGAAAGCAAAGAATCGTCTATCTATACATAAAAAAAGCTCTTTTCCAACAGCCTAAATCATTGTTTCACGTGAAACGGACATTTCCCTTTAATTGGCTCGGCATCATCACCGATAAAAAACTGTTTCCACTCATTGTGTTCCGGATCGCCGTAGTGACTGATGTCCGGGTGCTTCGGCAGCTGATCCCAAACTTCCACCCGTTCCCGGACTTTTTCGCGGGACATCATACCACCGGGCTGTGTACCTTCGAGTCCTTTAAAGATTCTTCTTGGCTGAAAACCGAGAATGAGGCTGTTTCCAAGGTCACGGGTTTTCCGCTGCTTGTAAGCAGGAGCATTTCCGAATACGAAGATGGGCTCCTGATGAAAATGAAAGTCCCATAAATAATGTTCCGGATCTTTCGGCTGATCTCCAGGCCAGTTCATGGAATCTTTTTCATGAAGATACTGCAGAAGATCCCAGAAGCAGCTCCGGTAATAATCGATGGTTTTTTCTTCTTTTTCCGGTTCAATAAAAACAAACAGTCCATGACGAGCTGGATTGGGCTCGTCAAACAGCTTTAAAAAATCGCCGACAATGTGCGGGAGCGGCGACCAGTCATCCCGGGATACACAGCCATAACGAAGCTCCCCTTTTTTCTCTCCTTTCTGACCGAAGTAGCAGGGGAAATCCTTTCTCATAACAATGTTTCGAAACGTTTCATATTCCTGATGAAACCAGCCCGGCAGCCGGTCTGTTTCCGCTATATAATCCTGCGTAAGCAGTTTCTTCATTAAAAGTCCCTTCTTTCCTGGTTTATCTAAAGGATAATATTCCCTTTATACTGTAAATTAAACGGCCGCTGCTCCCATGATGGATTATACTTTTATAACTGCGAGCCGGTGGACGGAGTTCAATGTATACTTAAAGGACTTCACAAACATTCTAAAAATGAGGAGGACATCTTTATGTACCGATTTTACTGCCGTGTTATTCAAAAAGTTTTGTATGCAGCCTCCCCTTTCCTCCCCTGGCGGGAACCGGAGATTCTCCAGGGCCAGGGTAGCCTGCGAACCCTTCCGGCATTAATTAAAGGAAAAAAGTGGAGCAGAGTGCTCGTTATTACCGACGAAGGCATCCGCCGGGCCGGCCTACTCGATCAGCTGCTTCAGCTGCTGGAAGAAGCAGAAATTCCCTATGCCCTGTACAAAGACACATCGGCGGATCCGACGATTGAAAATATCGAAGAAGCAGCCAGGGTGTATTACCGGGAAGGATGTGAGGCTCTTCTCGCGTTCGGCGGAGGTTCTCCAATAGACTGTGCAAAAGGAACGGCTGCCCGTATAGCCCGGCCTGAAAAAGACCTTTATGACCTCCGCGGGCTCTTCCGTATACGGCGTACGCTCCCTGCTGTTATAACGGTGCCGACGACAGCAGGGACCGGCAGTGAAGCAACACTGGCAGCTGTTGTAACGGAAAGCGTTACACATAAAAAGTTTACTTTAATCGATCCGTCCCTTATTCCTCATTACGCTGTCCTGGATCCGCTTCTTACCGTCAGTCTGCCTGCACATATTACGGCAGCTACGGGAATGGACGCCCTGACCCATGCGGTGGAAGCCTATATTGGAAAAAGCAATACTGCAGCCACCCGCATGCAGGCACGCCGGGCGGTAAAACTCATTTTTGATCACCTTCCCGG
This sequence comes from Bacillus sp. (in: firmicutes), assembly GCA_003560495.1. Classification (GTDB taxonomy): domain Bacteria; phylum Bacillota; class Bacilli; order Bacillales; family Salisediminibacteriaceae; genus Alkalicoccus. Next base: position 3,527 of record PWLM01000205.1, read on the forward strand.
CGTCTGGGAAAATGGAAGTGACACAGACGGACGGGAACAGATGCAGGTCGCCGCCCACGAAGCAGGGAAAGCATTCACGAGAGCTTTTGTCGGTAACGTCCACGCTGCTGCCCATGCACTCGGCGGTATTTACGGGGTGCCTCACGGCCTGGCCAATGCCGTTATTCTCCCTCACGTGCTGGAGCAGTATGGAAGCAGTGTGTATCGGCCTCTTGCCCAGCTGGCTGATTTGACAGGCTGCAGCTTTCGGGGGCAGACTACTGCCGAAAAAGCCCGCTCCTTTATTCAGGCAGTGAAAGATATGAATAAGTATCTCCACATTCCAGCTTATATTGAAGAAATACAAGACTCTGATATTCCTCTCATGGTCGAACGTGCCCTCAGTGAAGCTAACCCGCTTTACCCGGTACCAAAAATTTTCACTAGAGCAGACATGCAGCAGGTTTACCAAAAAATCAGTCTGCCGGAAGCTTAGACGTGCGGGACGACAAAGCGGTAAAGATCCGACGTAAGAAAGGGGCATTGAGCGGAGCCCGGATCGTCCGGAAATCCTCCCCGCGGAAAACAGACGTTTCTCTTATCGATGTTTTCTTTTCAAGGCAGCCTTCGGATAAGAAAGGAATGTAACTTTTATGCATACGACTTGCCTTACAGTTTACCGGCCCCTCCCATCCCCCTTACGATAGGACGACTGGACGATCGTACGCTGATACCGGCTGCCGCTCCGCGTTTTTCCTCCAATTTCTACTGCTGAATTGTACATTCCCTCTCCATAGCCGGGGAGGGTTATTTCCAGGGAAGAAAGTTCCCTCCTGAACTGTACGGCTTCCTTCGGTTCTGTAGTACTGTCAGGGTAAAACAGCAGTTCCATAGATATCCTGTCCGGAATTTCTCCTTCAGTAACCGCTTTAAAGCCTCCTCCCGTTTCCGCTCTCTGTACATATAGTTCTTTATTAAGTGAAGAATCGAAGTTTACAGTAAAGGCGTAGGGAATATCCGAAAATTCATTGGAAGAAACCTTCCATTCGCCAGGTACTGGATTTTCCCACTGGAGAACATGATGAAAAACTCCCTCGAAAAATCCCGTCTCATCTTTCACAGCTTCCACTTCGTACACTGCCGGCTCCTTCCCCGGGGATGTTACTGAAAGCACTTCCAGCTGCCGAGGGCTCATCCAGTTGATTACTATTTTCTTTGCTTCCTGTTCCACGTGAAAAATTTCCTCTGGCTGGTCCTGCTGCCTGCCTCCGCGGATAAGGACACGTAAGGACGTTCCTTTTTCTGCCGAAGAAACATCAGCATATACAGGAGTCTTTCCTTCCAGTGCCGGCTGCAGGAGCGGGAACGCATTTTTTCCGAGATGTACCTGGCCGTGATTCCATCTGCCGACAGCAAGCATCGTCCCTCCGGGGAGAGACGCTCCTGATACAGATACTACACCGTCGTTTTCCCCGCTTATAAATCCTCCTCCGAACCAGTAGCTGCTGAAAACCGGTCCGTTCCAGTTTCCAGCAATTGTGTAGTAGCGGTTTTTGGAAGCTTCTTCACGATTGTCGGTGATTTCCCGGAAATAACTCATGGCTCCGGTCTGCAGGCTTCTGACTCCCTCATTGTTTCTGCCTGTCCACTCCGCCAGCCAGAAGAACGGCGGACTGGCCGCCAGATCTGCGAGTTCACTTCCGTAATGGGGAGAACCGATCGTCACTACGTCCGATACTAAACTGTGCTTCCCTTCATGCACGAGTGCTGTCTGTGCATCCACCCCGCCTTTGCTGTAGCAGATAAGTACCAGTTCCCTACCGGCAGTAAGAAGGTGGATTTTTTCCAGATAGGAAGCAAGCAGCAGCCCGTTCTCCCAATTACTTTTTGAAGTTCCGGCGGAGTCATGAAGATCAACGAGCACCGTTTCATATCCGGCTGCTGACGCTCTGTCCATCATATCGTTATCTACGTACCATATGGAAGAATCGTTCATGAGTCCCGGCACAAAAACAAGCACCGGTTTATCCGGGCCGCCGGCTGCCGGCTTTCTCCCCCATTTTAACTTCTCTGTCTTCATAAGCTCCCTCCTTCTGTGCGCTTTGCAGGCCGCTTCTTTTCTTCTTCTGATAAAGGCCTCCACCAGAACTTCTTCACAATCTTTTAAGGATTTCTTCCCTTTGTCCCTGCAGAAAACTATATAATGAGGGAAAGGGGGTCCGTAAGCTGTTTTTATGTACGGACAAATACCCCGGTCTGCGGTGGAAGGCTTTCCAGTGCAAAATGCAGGAAATAAGTATTCCGTCGATAAAATAAATTGAAGAAAATAACTGATCAACACTCTGTTACATGATTATATAATGAAGGACAGGCGCCTTACACCCCTTTCTGCGGAAACGTTAAGAAGCCGGCTGAACATAAATTTTAAGGAGCGGATAACGCATGAACACGAATTCCCCTTACAGCTTACAGCAGCTGCAAAAAATGAAAATGGAACTGACCCGCTTTATGATGGCTTATGAATTTGCACTTGATCAGGTCACGACTAAAATCGATAATTTAAGCCAGGAATTTCACTATACCCACGAATACAATCCGATTGAGCACGTAAATTCCCGGCTGAAGTCACCGGACAGTATTTTTAAGAAAGTACTTAAGCGCGGCCTGCCGCTTACCCTGCCCGCCATTGAAGAAAATATTACGGACATCGCCGGAGTGAGAATAATCTGTTCCTTTCAGAGTGATATTTATGTACTGAGTCGGATGCTCGAACGTCAGGAAGACGTACGGATTGTGCAGGTGAGAGATTATTTTGAACAACCGAAACCAAACGGCTATCAGAGTCTTCATCTTCTTCTTGAAGTACCTGTGCATATGTCCAGCACATCCAAAAAAGTTATTGTCGAAGTTCAGATCCGGACGATAGCCATGGATTTCTGGGCAAGCCTCGAACATAAAATTTATTACAAATACAATCAGGCCGTACCCGAACGGCTGCGCAGTGAACTGAAGGAAGCCGCAGATTCCGCCTCCGCTCTTGACCGGAAGATGGAAAAGCTTCATCTTGAAATGAAGGAAATCAAAAAAACGGAACGAGAAGAAGAGCATCCGCTGGAGCTGATGCTCGCAAGAAGCCGTTTTTCCCTCCCGGAAGGATTTCTTAAAGCCGGAGAGTCTCCCGAAGAAGACTGAAGCTGAGAGAGAGGTTTCCTTTCTGTATCCTGTACTGGAGGCTGGACAATGAAATTTATTAAATTTTTCCTGATTAATCTCGTTCCGATATTCATCGTCATGACCGTCATTTACACTGCTTCTTCTCAGACTTCGGAACAACAGGACATTTCTCCTGTGCTGGACCGGGTGGCTGGAGAGGACGACCTCCGCAGCACCCTTTCTTCTGTCCGGGAACAGATAGATGGTGGAGCGGACCTTCTGATTGCTGCTGCGGCGGCCAGGCCTGTACTTTTCCTGGGCGCTTTTCTTTTTCTTTCCGCAGCAGGGGCCGCGGTCTTTTTCTATTTTTTTCAAACGACCGGTGCTTTGTGGAAAAAAGTACTTCAGGGACTGCTTGCAGCAATGCTGGTGCTGGCTTTTACCGGTTCTCTTTTATACGCTCTCCGGGGGGACGCTGTTCTGGAAGCACTTCGGGACACAGCTTCACTTGAACCGGTCCGGCTGCTTCTCGCCGGGATTGACTTCACCTATGCGGGCACACATATCAGCCAGCAGACCCGGGGAACAGACGGACTGATGGAATTTTTTCTCCGCAAAGGAGCGCACTTTGTACTTTTCGGACTCCTCGGCTTTTTTATTTACCTGGCTCTTTTTAAATTAAGCCGGAACGTTCTGTTGTCTTTCTTCCTGACGATGCTGTTTGTCGCCGGTTATGCTGCTCTGGATGAATACAGGCAGACGTTTATTGACTCCAGATCCGGCCTTGTAGAAGATGTCGTTCTTGATACTGCCGGAGGCCTTTTCGGAATGCTCCTCGGCTCGGCAAAAAGATACTTTTTCAGCAGCCAGTCTTAACTTTCCCAGGCCGTGGGAAAGGCTGGAAGCAGTTTGACTTACTTTGATGTTTATGCTACTATAATAAGTACACGAAAAACATTAGCATTTTCGTGCAGGCAGTATTCCTAATTCCGGTTTCACCAACTCAAAATAATAATAAGACTAAATATTGGTCAATTGCGACAGACAATAGTGCTGTAGACAAAGCCGAGAAGACTCACCTATCCGAGGTGCATCTTTTCGGCTTTTTTGTTTCCCGTGCTTAAATTAAGGGAGGAATGAAACGTGCGGTATTTCGTAGATCATAAAACAAAACTCATACACAAGATTTTATCGGCAGGAGATGAATGCGGCTTCAATACAACTCCTGTGTCCGAAAGGGAATTTACTAACAACACGGAATACATTGAAAAGCTCACAAACAGTTCCGAATACGAAAGATGCCCCCACTGCCAGAAATTCGCTCTCGTCAGTGACTAAATAAGCTCACCCGGAGCCGGGTGAGCTTATTTTTCTTTTGCCGGGCCTTCAAGAACCAAAACGATATATCCTTCATCTTTTTGAAAGTTCCAGTCGACAAAATAATCAACGATTTTTCGATGCACTGCTTTTTCCATTCCAACTTCCTGAATGATTTTCCGCTCCAGCGGCCGCTTTGCTGTTTTTAATTCCTTGGACATTCCATTTTCGATCAAAGCTTTTTCAATTCGTACGAGAATCCCCGAACGCCGGACAAAAATGGTCCGTTCATTCAGCCAGTACGCTTCGGTTTTATCCGGTACTTTCTGAGCTTCTTCGCTTGCTTTTACTACAAGCTCCATAAAAGTTTTCTTATTCAACTCCGTCGGCCATGAGAAGTTTTCTTCTGATTCTCCGTTTTCCATAATACCGACAATGACTCCCGTTTCTGCTCCAAGGTTCCAGTCCGCATAAAGTTCCTGAACGTTCAGGCCTCCAATTTTCCGAAATTCCTCTTTCATTTCTTCTTTCAGATCAGACATCATGATTTCACGGGTTTCCAAAATCCGTTTCGATTCTTTCTGCTTAAGTAGAATCTGCTCCATCGGCGCGGTGAAGCCCCGAAAATAAATTACCAGAAAAGGGGGCTGTAGAGTCACGTAAACAGAAGCTGGGCCTTTTCCAAAATGGTCTCTAAGCATTGAAGAGATATAGCCGCTGATTTCCGCTTCCGTTGTTTTTTCTTTTGCCATGCCTGTATGCTCCTTTACCGTTTACCATCCTAATATTCCGGAGGCCATGCATTTCTTTATATTATGCATGCATCTACCTTAATTATATAGGATTAAGCACTGAAAACAAAGCCTTGGCTTCCTGCCTTTTTGTTTCACGTGAAACAAAACTTTTTTAAGTGGAGCCGTCTTTTTCATTCTTTTTATAGTTTTTCTGCAGTATCTGCTTTTATAATGGGTATAGAATACGAAGGAGATTCACCCCTGGATGGGAGGGAGCAGCATGACTGAAAACGAAATCACCCTGGCGATCATTAAATCGCTGAAAGAAGGCCGAAAAAAGGCTTTCCAGGAAATAATGGACGAACTTCATCCGTATGATATGGCCCAGCAGTACTTAACGGTGCCGCCGAAACATAAACATAAGTATCTTTCCTACTTGTCGATTGAACAGCTGACAGATTTAATGGAAGAGCTGGAGCAGGAAGAACAGCTGGAAGTTATTGAATCTCTCGGAGGAAGACGTTCTACAAAAGTGCTTGATCTGATGGAGAATGATGAACTCGCTTCCTTTCTTTCTGATCTGGAACCGGAAAAAATTAAAGAACTTCTGGCGGACATGAAACAGGAAGAGTCGGAAATGGTTCAGAACCTCATGAATTACCCTCCGGAAACAGCCGGCCGTATTATGAACAACCGGTACGTCTGGATCAACAAACATTACACCATCGGGGAAGCCATTGAGAAGCTGAAACATTTCGTAGAGCTTGCCGAATATTTAAACTATCTCTACGTCATCGACGACGATAAGAAACTCGTCGGCGTGATTTCCTACCGGGATCTTCTGCTGGCAGAAGTTGATGAACTGGTGGAAGACGTGATGTACAGCCGTGTCGTTAAAGCAGATGTTTCGATGGACCAGGAAGATGCGGCGATGCTGATCAACCGCTATGACTTTGTGTCTCTTCCCGTCGTGGATGAAGAGGAACGTCTCGTCGGAATCATTACTGTTGATGACGTGCTGGATGTTCTTATTCAGGAAGCAAACGAGGATATCGAACGGCTTTCGGCTTCCGGTAAGTCGATTGATTTTAATACGAAGCCGGTTGTCGCCGCCTACCGGAGACTCCCGTGGCTGATCGGCCTGCTTTTCGTCGGCCTTATTTCCGGAGGTATTATCAGCGGTTTTGAAGATACATTAGGAGCGGTCGTCGCTCTTGCGTTTTTTATGCCGATGATAGCCGGAATGACCGGTAATACCGGTACCCAGTCTCTCGCGGTTGTTGTCCGGGGACTCGTAACGGAAGACCTGACATTCAGGCAGACACTGCACCTGATTTTCCGGGAGCTGCGGGTAGGAATCCTGATTGGTATTACGTGCGGTATTATTATCTTTTTGATCGCTTTGTTCTGGCAGGGAAGTGCTATTCTCGGCTTTGTAGTTGGAGCATCTCTGTTAATGACACTGATCATCGGAACACTTGCCGGGACAATTATTCCACTGGTGCTTTACAAGCTTAACATCGACCCGGCGATTGCTTCCGGTCCGCTTATTACAACAATTAATGACATCCTTTCCCTGCTCATTTATTTTGGTATTGCAACGGCCCTGCTGAGTCAGCTTACGATATAACAGCGGTCACTGCCGCTCACTTTCTAAGGATCACCCTTAATATATCAACTCTCAAAGCGTGCCTATAGGAGAACGGGAACGCAGGAACGCGACATATCACGCCGTGCGCCTGCTTCCTGATTAAATTTTCTTTCCGGAAGATCCGGGATGAAAGGAAGTATTTTATGCCGTCTTTTCCATTAATGATTGATCTGCGTAACAAACAGGTTATAATTGTCGGCGGCGGACCGATCGCCGAAAGAAAGATTCAGCCGCTGCTGACAAGTGGTGCTTTACTTACTGTAGTGAGTCCGGAAGTGACACCGGCAATTGAAGCTCTTGCCCGGGAGGAGAAACTTACTTGGAGGAAAAAAAACGCCTCACCGGGAGATGTGGAGAAAGCTTTTTTTCTTATTGCAGCTGCTGATAAAGAAATAAATGAAAAAATAAGCAGAGCCGCTCCTGAAAACTGTCTGATCAACAACGTATCAGACGGAGAAAAAGGCAATACGGCTTTTCCAGCCATCGTTCGCCGTGGCCGCCTGACGATTGCTGTTTCTACAGGAGGAGCAAGCCCGAAAGCGGCCCGAAGAATTAAACAGGAGCTGGAGGAAACGTACGGTGAACCCTACGGACAGTACATGGATTTCCTCCATGAAGTCCGTCTGC
>PWLM01000203.1 GCA_003560495.1 Bacillus sp. (in: firmicutes)
CCATATCCCCTTGATACCGCGGAATCACATGCAGATGGAGGTGCATCACGCTCTGGCCGGCCGCCGCCCCGATGTTCACGCCGATATTGTAGCCGTCGGGGGCATACCGCTCATCCAACAGCCGACGGGCAGCGTGGATGAGGGAGTGCAGGGCGGCCTGCTCGGTTGCGGTTGCGTCGAAGAACGAGGCCACGTGCCGGAAGGGGATGAGGAGGAGGTGGCCGGGGCTGACCGGGTAGCGGTCGAAGCGGGCGTAGGCGAGAAAAGTTTGCAAGGAGGATTGCGGAGGGGGCGGTGGTGTGTGGGCATGTTTACACCGCCATTGGCATGTATTTTGATCCCATCATTGGAACAGAGATATAACCCAATTGAAAAAGGGTAGACTGAGAGATTCCGGGAAGCAAAATACATATACTCTCGCTAACACCTATGATATACTATGGAAAAGGATTCAAGGATCATCCTTGATGCTTCAGTTCTTGCAGGCAAACCAATTATTCGGGGGACACGGATCTCGGTGGATCTGGTTCTTGACCTTCTTGCTTCGGGGTGGGATGACTCTCAAATAGTAGAAGAATATCCTGGATTATCTCGTGAAGATATTCTCGCATGCATCAGATATGCACAGGAAATCGTCCGCTCAGAACGGGTTTACTCCACAGATCCCAGAGGAAAGATCACTGGATGAAAATTCTGGCCGATGAAAATGTACCCTTTTCGGTCATAAGAATGATCGAGCAAAGAGGGTATGATATCCGATGGATACGTAAGGATGCGCCAGGTGTCTCTGACATTGAGGTTATGCAGCTTGCATATCGGGATAACCGTGTTATTCTAACATTTGATCACGATTTTGGAGAACTTGCAGTTAAGGATACGGCTTATCCTTCGGTTGGAATTATTTTGTTACGTCTTCACCAGATGACACCAGGTGATATGGCAGAGTATATCACGAATATCATCTGCTCACGTGATGACTGGGAAGGTCATTTTTCTGTTCTGGAATATGACAGGATCAGGATGAGAAGTCTCCATTAATAAGGTTACACAATAGCAATAGTCAGATATCAGAGGGATTTTTAGCCCATCACAACCTGTTATATTTTCCTCTCAATACCCCCTCTTCCCCGGGATCACCCCTCTCACCCGTCCCTTCGGCTCCTCCATATCCCCGGCATATCGTGGAATCACATGCAGATGGAGGTGCATCACGCTCTGGCCGGCCGCCGGCCCGATGTTCACGCCGATATTATAGCCGTCGGGGGCATACCGCTCATCCAACAGCCGACGGGCATCACGGACGAGGGAGAGGAGGGCGGCCTGCTCGGTTGCGGTTGCCTCGAAGAACGAGGCCACGTGTCGGAAGGGGATGAGGAGGAGGTGGCCGGGGCTGACCGGGTAGAGGTCGAATCGGGCGTAGGCGAGGTCGTTTGCGAGGATGATTGAGGAGAGGGCGGGGGTGCAGAAGGGGCAGGTATGGGGTTGGTAAATGCCTTATTTATGAACCCTATTGAGCGAGGTTAATAACACTACCCTCAGTAAATACATCCCGGGCAAAAGAACTATAGGATTTATTAATACTGGTGATAATGTTTCATTTGGAATCAGATGAGAATCTATTTGGATGTCTGTTGTCTATGCAGACCATTTGACAATCTTCAGCATGAAAAGATTGCATTGGAAGCAAACGCAGTGCTTGCAATTCTTGACCGATGTTTACATGACTGGGAATTGATAGGTAGTGTTGTCATTGATGATGAAATCTCCTTCATACCTGATATTGAAAAGAGATTGAAAGTAGAGCAGAAATTATATCTTATCAACGAATATATTGAGTGCAATGAGAGTATATTTGAACAGGCAACCCTTTATATGAAAATGGGACTGAAACATTATGATGCCCTGCATCTGGCATGTGCACAGTCGGGGGAAGCTTTACTTCTTACAACTGATACTAAGCTCGTAGCTATCTCCCGGAAAATCCCTGAATTATCAATTCGGGTCGAAAATCCGTTAATATGGCTCATGGAGGTGTTGGATGATGAAAACAATCAGTGAGATTCGGAAAGAGGGGATTTGCGCACTGAGCAAAGCTCTTGGACCTATTGATATGGCCCGTTTTATTCAGAGCTATGAGTCTGGGAGTGGGGATTATACCAAAGAGCGACATGAGTGGCTTCCTGATGATACTCAAGCTTTGAAAGAACGGTTACTTGAGAGAGAGAAACAGAGGAAGAAGGTCTAAACCTTAAATCTCATTTTTATTTGAAAACCTGTATATTCTTAAGACTATGTCATTAATGGCAAGTAGAGATCCGTTATTTATCTCTTTGCTGAACCCAGGCTGCAACTCGGGCTGTGCATCTCCTTCACTCGTCATTTTTTTCCGTATCCACATAATGCGATAGGCAGGCCGCTTCCAACATCTTTTCTTCCTCCCCTTCAATATCACCTCCCCTCCCCCTCTTCTCAATACCCCTGCTTCCCCGGGATCACCCCTCTCACACCCCCCTTCGGATCATCCATATCCCCGAGATACCGGGGAATCACATGCAGGTGCAGGTGCATCACGCTCTGGCCGGCCGCCGCCCCGATGTTCACGCCGATATTGTAGCCGTCGGGGGCATACTGCTCATCCAACAGCCGACGGGCATCATGGACGAGGGAGAGGAGGGCGACCTGTTCGTCTCCGGTTGCGTCGAAGAACGAGGCCACGTGCCGGAAGGGGATGAGGAGGAGGTGGCCGGGG
>PWLM01000201.1 GCA_003560495.1 Bacillus sp. (in: firmicutes)
AGGCCAGCCTTCCTTCTACCGTAGACAAGAAATTTCAATTAGTGAAAGTAGATTACTCCGAAGCACTTTTTGAGGAAAGTTATTATCTGGACATTAATCAATAGCTTAAGAAAAGGAGACTGCGGCACGAATGTCACAGTCTCCTTTTTCATGAGTTGTTATCTTTCATTCTCGCCAGCCTGGTCCATGGAATTCACTATTTCTTCGGCGCAGTCCGGCCTTTCCGTAAATAGATTGACTGCAATCGTGAAAAACGAACCGACTAAAAAGCAGGGAACAGATTCGTACATGGTGACACAGGTGAAATTAATTAAATATGCAAATTCCTAAAGCTGATTAATCATGCTATTTATGAAAATATGACATATAATCAGGATACAAAGCCTGCTTAATCAATGAATATTATATTCCCAGGTGAAAACAGGTAAAATGTTTTTATTAAAGATAAATATAATAGTTTTTAATTATACAGTAATTTAGTCACTGTTCTCCTTTATTCACTACTGAACTGCCACCTCATGGTTTTACCGCGTACTGCCGTTGATTTCAGCATACCGCAGGGAGGAGAAACACATGAAACAGCCGGGAGAATACCGCACCGTTTCTTTTTCTTCGAGCAGAATAGCGACGATTGATATCGGTGCTGCCAGTAAACGCAAGCACCACGTACACGCTTTAATTGAACTGGATGTGACGGATGCCCGGCGGATGCTCCTGGAAAGAAAAAAGCAGCAGCAAAGCGTTTCTTTTAACGCCTGGCTCATTAAATGTATCAGCAGAACGGTGGAAGACTGCCGGGCTCTCCACGGTGTCAGAAAAGGCAAAAAGAAAGTCGTTATTTTCGAGGATATTGATATTTCCATCATGATTGAACGGGAAATTGAAGGGGAGAAAGTGCCGCTGCCCTATGTGATCCGAAAGACGAACGAAAAAGATATGAAAGAAATTCATGAGGAAATAAAAGCCGCCCAGGCGCAGACGATTACTGATGAAGGGGATTTTGTTTTAGGAGAGAAGAAAAACGAATTTTTAATGAAAGCCTACTATGCCATGCCTGGATTTATGCGTGGAATCGTATGGAAGAAAATTATAGAAAGTCCATTTCTCACGAAAAAGCATATGGGGACAGTTATGATCACTTCTGTCGGGATGATTGGAAAAATTAACGGCTGGGTGCTGCCGGTAAGCATTCATCCGCTTTCTTTCGCCGTTGGTTCCATCATTAAAAAGCCGGGTGTCGTCGATGGAAAGATCGAAATCAGAGAATATCTCTTTATCACAGCGGCCGTTGATCACAACGTCATCGACGGAGCGCCGGCAGTCCGGGCATTAGCCAAACTGACAAAGCTCGTTGAACAGGGAGAAAGTTTATAAAAACCGTATTACTGGAAATTCATAACCGGGAGTTAAATAAAAACTATAGGGAATACGAGGCGCTTAAATTTATGATATAAACATTACTTCTTGTTCAACTAACGAGGATTGTAAAAGATAGGAGAGGAGTAAATTGCAACAAGTATGGGAGAGATTTAAAACAATTAAAGGTTCCTTTTTAGCAGGGATTTTCGCGAATAAACTTGATACGTACAAAGTAAACAAAGATCTTATACTGCACTCTGTTGAACCTTTACTATGCATTAGAAAAACGAATTTATCTGACTTAAAATATTGGAAAATAGACTGGATCGAAGACAATATAGGTGATGACTTTCTGTTACTTAAAGAGCAGAAAACGCCTGAACCAATTGAGTACCAACTAATAGATGACCCGAAACAAAAACATATCATAATGGGTTCGAGTTTTTCGTTACAATCTGATTTAATAAAAAATGTAAGTGGATACGGTTTTAAGGATAGTAATAATGAGATTTTATCTTGCATTGTTTTAGAACTTGAGGACGTGTTTATTTCTATTATGACTGGAGCCGTTATAGAAATAAAAATTACAGAAGAGGAACCGGATGATTTAGGCAGCATAATTTTTACAACATAATCTATCGTGAATTATTGTATTTAAAATAACGGGAAAAGCATTACTTTAACAGGCAATATTATAAAGATGACGCTTCCATAGATTATGAAGTTTCATCTTTGTAAGTAATATCAACCTTAAATCGGAATATTTATCTTGTTTTCACCAAGTTTAAGTAAGAGTCTTTTATAAAAACAAGTATGAACCAGCAGCTGTCTTTAGAAACAGCCATCCTCCTCCGTAACTTTCGGCGGTGACGCCGGTGGGATCAGCGATGTCGGAAGATCTTTTTCCATGGCCGGAGGCCAAACAGCTGAAGACAAGCCCCACGGCAAGCTTCCGCCGAAAAGTGAAGGAGATATTTAAGAAAAAATGATTTTATTTAATCTGCTTCCTGCTGAGAACCGTCACTGTCAGCAGGATAATCACCATTCCAAGAAGCTGTATGAACGACAGATGATCTCCGAGAAGAAGGACCACAAATAAAGAAGCTGTCACCGGTTCCACCATCGCGACCATGGAAGCCGTGGTCGGCGCTGTGTACCGAATACCAATGACATAAAAGATAAACGACAGCCCGGCTCCAACGATTCCGAGTAGTAAAAACCAACCAATGTCACCTGACGTTACGACACTTGCAGCTTCATTCATGTCCGCAAACAAAATAAGAATAAGACAGAAGGAAAAAAAGGAGATAGTGAGGATCGTCTGCGGTCTGCCATAGGCAGAGGCATTTTTAAATCCGAAAATAA
>PWLM01000207.1 GCA_003560495.1 Bacillus sp. (in: firmicutes)
CACCTTTTGGAACGTAGATGAAAGATCCGCCGGACCATACAGCTGAGTTCAGTGCTGCGAATTTGTTATCAGACGGAGGGATAACTTTGCCGAAATGCTCCCGGAAAATTTCCTCGTCTTCCTTCATGGCAGTATCTGTATCTTTAAAGATAATTCCCTGATCCGTCAGTTCCTGCTTCATGTTGTGATAGACAACTTCGGATTCGTACTGGGCAGATACACCGGCAAGGTACTTCTGCTCTGCTTCCGGAATACCAAGCTTATCGAAAGTGTTCTTAATTTCTTCCGGCACTTCATCCCATGAACGCTCGGACTGTTCGGACGGCTTCACGTAATACGTGATTTCGTCGAAGTCCAGGTCGGAAATATCCCCGCCCCATGTCGGCATCGGCATTTTATAAAACTGCTCGAGAGACTTCAGACGAAAATCGAGCATCCACTGCGGTTCTTCTTTCATACGGGAAATTTCACGAACAATGTCTTCCGTCAACCCTTTTTTGGATCGGAAAATAGAAACATCTTTATCTGAAAACCCATATTGATATTCCTCGAGTTCTGGCATTTCTTTAGCCATATGAAACCCTCCTTTAAAATCTGGTGAGGCAGTGCCTCCTATATCTTAACCTGACACGAATGACCATCAGCTTGTGGTTTCATTTTACATGATATGGGCCTGTATTACAAAGGCCGGAAGTTACTTCTCTTCTTCAAGCCCCTGTTCCATTGCTTTCCAGGCCAGTGTAGCGCACTTAATACGGGCCGGAAATTTCTGTACACCCTGCAGTGCTTCCAGATCACCGAGATCCAGACCGGCAGGATCAATTTCTTTTCCGAGCATCATGTCAGAGAAAAGCGCTGACATGCGGAGAGCATCCTCGACAGGGAGACCTTTTACCGCCTGGGTCATCATGGAAGCGGAAGAAAGACTGATGGAGCATCCTTCTCCGTTGAATTTCGCTTCAGCGATCTTCCCATCTTCTACTTTCATCTGGAGCTGGATCCGGTCGCCGCATGTAGGATTGTTCATATCCACTTTCAGCGTTTCCCCGTCCACTTCTCCCCGGTTGCGCGGATTTTTGTAATGATCCATAATCACCTGACGGTAAAGTGTGTCCAATTTATTATCCAAAGACATCTCCGAAATACTCCTTTGCTGTTTGTAATGACGCTGTAAACTTGTCCACGTCTTCTTCTGTATTATACAGGTAAAAGCTGGCACGGGCAGTCGCTGTCACGTCGAGCCATTTCATCAGCGGCTGCGCACAGTGATGCCCGGCCCTTACCGCTACACCTTCGGAATCGAGAACAGTGGCAAGGTCATGCGGATGTACGTCATCGGAATTGAAAGTAACGATCCCTGCGCGGTCCTGTGGACCGTAAACAGTCACTCCCTCTTTGTCTTTCAGCTGGTCCAGCGCGTAGCGGGCCAGTTTCTTTTCGTGGGCTTCAATATTATCAAGACCGATGTCCTCCAGGAAGTCAATTGCCGCTCCGAGACCGACAGCCCCTGCAATAATTGGGGTTCCGCCCTCGAATTTCCACGGAAGTTCTTTCCACGTAGAGTCATAAAGGCCGACAAAATCGATCATTTCACCGCCGAATTCCACCGGCTCCATGTTTTTCAGAAGCTTTTTCTTTCCGTAAAGTACACCGATTCCGGTTGGTGCACACATTTTGTGTCCGGAAAAAGCGAAAAAGTCAGCATCGATATCCTGCACATCAACTTTCATATGCGGAACAGACTGAGCACCGTCCACAACCATTACTGCACCATTCTCGTGGGCGATCGACGTAATTTCTTTTACCGGGTTGATCGTGCCCAGTACATTGGATACATGCATTACGGAAACAATCTTAGTATTTTCTGTGATTGTTTCCCGTGCCTTTTCGATGCTGATTGTACCGTCTTCTTCGAGTGGAATATACTTCAGCTCTGCACCTGTCGCTTTTGCAAGCTGCTGCCACGGAATAATGTTACTGTGATGCTCCATCGGTGTAATGACAATTTCGTCACCTTCTCCGACGTTAGCTCTGCCGTAGCTGGAAGCTACGAGGTTGATCGCTGTGGTAGTTCCTCTAAGGAAGATAATTTCTTCCATACTGGAAGCGTGAATGAACCGGCGGACTTTTTCCCGGGCTCCTTCATAGCCATCTGTTGCCATTGAGCCAAGTGTATGAACTCCGCGGTGGACATTGGAATTGTAGCGTTTGTAATAATCTTCTACAGCTTCAATGACTTGACGCGGTTTCTGGGAAGTTGCGGCACTGTCCAGGTAAACGAGCGGGTGCCCGTTTACCTCCTGGTCTAAAATAGGAAACTGGCGGCGGACTTCCTGAACATCCATAATTAGTACACTTTCCTTTCGATCAGGTCGTAGAGCTGCTCTTTCACGGAGTCAATCGGAAGCGCGCCGACAACCGGCTCCAGGAAACCGTGGATAATCAGACGTTCTGCTTCCGTCTCGGAAAGACCCCGGCTCATAAGATAGAACATCTGAAGCGGGTCAATTTTGCCGACAGAAGCAGCGTGTCCGGCCGTTACATCATCTTCATCAATCAGAAGAATCGGATTGGCGTCTCCACGTGATTTGTCACTGAGCATAAGCACACGCTCTGTCTGTTCTCCATTGGCCTTCGTCGCGCCTTTTTCGATCTTGGAAATACCGTTAAAGATCGAAGTAGCAGCTTCTTTCATAACACCGTGCTTCAGAATCTGGCCGTC
>PWLM01000233.1 GCA_003560495.1 Bacillus sp. (in: firmicutes)
CCAGCAGGTGGTCCTCGCCCAGGCGCTCACCCCAGTCGGGGAAGCGCTCCGCCACCGCCTCGCGAACGCGCTGCCGGCAATCCAGCTCCACGTGGTGGCGCTGGCCGTAGTCGAAGCCCACGGTGTGCACCCGCGGGTAGCGGGCCAGGGCCCAGGCGAGGCAGGTGGTGGAGTCCTGCCCGCCTGAGAAGAGCACGACAGCGGATGCAGCCTTGTCCGTCTCGGTAACCATGCGGACCAGCTTAGCACCGTGCGCCCCGAGGCGATAACGGCACCCCGGGGTGTACGACCGGTTCAGTCGCGAAAGCGGTCCACCTGCTCGCGTAGCATGGCGGCTAGTCGTGACAGCTGTTCGCTGGCGGCAGCCACCTGGCTGGAGGCGGTGCTGCTCTCGTCGGCCACGGTGCTGATGGATTGCAGGTTGCGGTTGATCTCCTCGGAGACCTGACTTTGCTCCTCGGACGCACTGGCGATCTGCGAGGTCATCTCGTGGATGGTTGCGATGGAGCCGGCCAACTGATCCAGCCGCTGACTGACAGTGTGGACCTCGTCCACCACACCGGTTGCCCGCTGTTCGCCGGCCTCCATGGCGCCGGCAGCGCCGGCAACCCCTTGTTGCAGACCGTCGATGATCTCCTGGATCCGGACGGTGGACTCCTGGGTGCGGCCGGCCAGCGTGCGAACCTCGTCTGCCACCACGGCGAAGCCGCGACCCTGGTCGCCGGCACGGGCCGCCTCGATGGCGGCGTTCAGCGCCAGCATGTTGGTCTGTTCGGTGATCTCGTGGATCATCGTCAGGACCTCGCCGATCTCCTCACTCTGCTGCGCTACATCGCGCACGGCGTCGGCGGAACTGTGGATTTCTGAGGCTAACTCATCGACAGCGCTGGCCGCCCGGTGGGTGATCTCGGTAGCATCGCGAGCGGCATCGTCGCCGGCACTGGCGGCGTCTGCGGCAGACTGGGTGTTGCGTGCCACCTCCGCCACGGTTGCGGTCATCTCGTTCATGGCGGTGGCGACCTGGTCGGTTTCCTCCTTCTGCCTCCTTACCCCGCCCTGAGTCTGTTCCGCCACGGCGGCCAGCTGATCGGTGGCCGAAGCGACCTCGCGGGCGGAGTCCATGACCTCGTGGACCAGCTTGCGCATGTCCTGCTGCATGCGGTTGAACCCGGTCATTGCCTGACCGATCTCGTCCCGGCCCGGCACAGGCAGGGGAGTGCCACCGAGCCGGCCTTCGGCCATGTCCTGGGTGCGTGCACGTAGCAACTCCATCGAGCCGGCTAAGTACCGCACGAGGATGCTCGCGAGAATGAGCGCGGCGAGCACCGCCACACCCAGGCCACCGGACATGGCCAACTGGGCCTGATGGGTGGCCCGGTCTGCCTGCTCGATCATCTGCCTGCGTTCTTCGTCCAGGAGCTCCGTGAACCGGTCCAGACCGGCACGCACATCACCCAGCGCAGCGAGTGTGTCCGCCTCGTAAATGTTCAGTGCGCGCTCCCCGTCACCCGAGCGGTTGGCTTCGACAATGCGCTGGGCGCTCTCGTGCAGCCGGTCGTGGGGCTCCTCCAGGTCATGAAAAGTCCGGCGAAACTCGTCGCTGGCCATGCGGTAGGCATTAGAGCCCTCAAACGCCTGGTACCACTGGCCGAAGCCACACTGGGTCGGGTCAAGTTCGCCCCGAAAGCGCCGCGACAGCACGAAGCTGTTGCTGAGTTCATTGCCCCAGTCGAGGTGGTCAATCTCAATCTGGGCCTGGAAGAGCGCATCCCCCATGCGCTCCACGGCGGTGTCGTAACGGTCCGAAACGCGATTGGACGCCCCGTAGCTGACGGCTGCCATCAACAGCATCAGCGCCAGGATGATCCCGAAGGCGAGCCCCAGTTTCATTCGGAGACCGAGGTTGGCAAGCCATTGCATGATGTGTCCCCCCTTTATTGTGTTGTCGGCGGGTTGCCGCTGGCTCGGGGTGTCCGGTCGGGTGGAACCGAGCTGTTTCTTATAGTTTGTGCAACACTTATATTTTACCTGGTTTTCGGCAGGGTATGGAAATCCTTAATGGGGCGGGTCGGGTCGTTCAAAGAGTGGGACGCCAACAAAAAAGGCCGAGCGCGAGGGCTCGGCCTTTCGAATCAGTGGTGGCCAGGGACGGAATCGAACCGCCGACACGGGGATTTTCAATCCCCTGCTCTACCGACTGAGCTACCTGGCCAACGGGCGGTGATTAAACCTGATATGGCCCCGCCCGTCAAGGGCGCCCCTCACTCGGGGGTGTAATCCGGCGGGGCGGAGGAACCATCACCGAAGAAGAAATTCTCCATCTCCTTCTCCAGGAACTCCCGGGCACGCGGCTCCACCGGCGTCAGGCGATACTCGTTGATGAGCATGGTCTGGTGGCCCAGCCACTCCTGCCAGGCCTCCTTGGAGACGTTCTCGTAGATGCGCTTGCCCAGTTCGCCGGGGTAGGGGGGGCGGGGCAGGCCCTCGGCCTCTTTCCCCAGTCGTACGCATTGCACCATCCGGGTCATGGCGTGTGCTCCCTGAGTTGCTGCAGCAACCGGGCCACCGGGGCGGCCACCGCCCGGCTGCCGGTCTCGTGAATGGATTCCCAGAGTGTATCACTCTCCATTACCTGTCGGCCCGCACCGGAGACCTTGAGGTGAACCGGGTGGATGTCCAGTTCGAAGTGAGTGAAGGCGTGGCGCAGGCG
>PWLM01000186.1 GCA_003560495.1 Bacillus sp. (in: firmicutes)
ATAGAGGTTGTTTTTGAAGAGACCAGTGGACCGTCCGCACCGGAAGCCCAACAATCTGAAGCTGCAGAACCTGCACCCGAGGCACCCGCTCCGGCCGAGGAAGAAGTAGTTGAGGAGGAAGTGGTCGAAGAAGAAGCCGCTGAAATCGAACAACCGGTTGAAGAAATTGAGGTAGAACAGCCTGAAGCTCAACCGGAGCCGGCCGATGTGGTAACCGACCTTACCACGGAGGATTTTTCCGATATCATCGCCAGAGAGCGCGAACAACAACCGGAACCCGAACCGGAGGAAGAAATAGTCGAAGAGGAGATTGAAGAAGTGATTGAAGAAGAACCCGAGCCTGAACCTGAGCCGGAACCAAGACCCACTCCGACGCCCAGTGAGGCCGATAGACCCACCCAGGAAGAAAGCCCTCGAACACGACCTACCCCGAGTGAATTTCCCAGACCAAGTCCGGGTGAAAGCGACAGTGGTTCTGACAGTGATTCTGACGATGACGGGACAGGTGAATCTGAAGCACGTGGTGATTCAGGCAGCCCCAGTGAAACTGCAGGCGAAGGAAGAGTCCCCAATCCACGTGGTGGCGCCAGGGGCGAGGACCGAAGTCAGTGGTCTGGTTTTCAGGGAACAGGCCCCCTCACAAGAGCTGTTACGCACAGGGGTGATTCCCGTGAACTGGCAGGTGGCCCCGGGGTTATCATGATTCGACTTTGTATTAACCGAAGCGGTGAAATTATCTTTCAGGAAATCAACGAAGCAGGTACGACCATCGAAGATATGGATATGCTGAGAAGAGCCATGGACCTGCTATCCACCTACCGCTTTGAAACGGATCAGGACGCTCCCTTCCGAGAGTGTGGAAACTACACCTACCGGCTCAATCCATCTGACTAATTGCAGTATTTCACTTGTTGATGATTGTTACTGCGCTTCAGACTCCAGTTTTTGAGCGAGAAATTGTCCTGTGTGGGATCCTTTGACTTCGAGAATGCCATCGCGAGGGCCCTGATAAACGACCTGTCCTCCCTTTTTTCCGCCCTCCGGTCCCAGATCGATTATCCAGTCAGCACTTTTGATCACCTCCATATTGTGCTCAATGATGATTGCGGTATGTCCCTTTCCGATGAGTTCCGCAATGGCGGTAAGCAGTTTGTTGATGTCGTCAAAATGCAGGCCGGTGGTGGGCTCGTCAAAAATAAAGAGGGTTTTGGGGTTGTTGTGCCCGGCCAAAAGGAATGAAGCGAGTTTAACCCGCTGAGCCTCCCCTCCCGATAAGGTGCTCGATGACTGGCCGAGCTTGATGTAGCCGAGCCCAACATCGTAAAGTGCCTGCAGTCGCCTGGCGATCTGCGGCTCCTCCGCAAAAAACCCAAGGGACTCCTCCACCGACATTTCGAGAATATCGTGGATGTTTTTACCCCTGTATTTCACCTGCAGTACTTCGTGTTTGAATCGCATTCCCCTGCACGCCTCACAGACCAGGGATACATCAGCCAGAAACTGCATTTCAATGGTCACTTTTCCCTCTCCTTCACATTCCGGGCACCTTCCGCCCTCTACATTAAAGGAAAAATGCCGTGGCATAAATCCCTGCATTTCCGAAAAGGGTCTGCTCGCCATCAACTTCCTGATTTCATCGTAAGCTTTGACGTAAGTAACGGGATTGGAGCGCGAAGACCTGCCTATTGGTTTTTGTGAAACCCATTCGACCTGCTCTATCCGGTCAAGGTCTCCACCCAATGACTTGAATTTGTCCGATGTGTGTACATAGTGGTCACCAACCTTTGACTGCACCGCGGGATAGAGAATATCCCTGACCAGGGTGGATTTACCGGATCCAGACACACCGGTGACTACCGTGAGTACGTGCAGTGGAATTTTTATATCGACACCTTCAATATTGTGACAGCGGGCCTCTTCCAATTCGAGAAAATACCTGAGCTTTCTGCGAGGGCCGGGCATACTTACCCGCTTTTTCCCATACAGGTATTCGGAGGTGATGGTGTTGTTTTTTTTGTCAAAAAAGCGTTTCAAGCCATCGGAAAACACCACATTTCCACCGTGCAAACCCGCTCCGGGGCCAATTTCAACAATGTGATCGGCTTCTCTGATGATGTCCTCCTCGTGCTCTACCACCACCACGGTGTTGTTGAGATCCCGCAAATCTTTGAGGACTTTGAGGAGATTGCGGGTGTCCCTGGGGTGAAGTCCAATGCTGGGTTCATCCAGTATGTACAGGGATTTGGTGAGATTGGAACTCAGCAGCCTGGTGAGGTTGATGCGCTGCAATTCACCCCCGCTAAGCGTGGAGGATACGCGATTGAGAGTGAGATACTCGAGGCCGGTTTTGACCATTGTTCGCAAGCGGGTTTCAATCTCGACTAGCAGGCGGGAGGCGATTTTTTGCCGGTGTTTATCCGGCTTATTTTCTTCAAAAAACTTCAGTAATTCATCCACGGGCAATTGCATGAGGTGGCCAATATCCACACCGCAGTACTTTACGTATAGAGCCTCCTTTTTCAATCGCTTTCCCCGGCATTCCGGACAGCGGGTTCTTCCCCGGTAGCGAGACAACAAGACCCGGTTTTGGATTTTGTAACTCTTTTTTTCCACACGCTCGAAGTAGTCATTGATTCCCGGAAAATCGCGGCTTCCCTCCCACAAGAGGTCCCTTTCACTCTCCGACAAATCCCGGTATGGTACCG
>PWLM01000039.1 GCA_003560495.1 Bacillus sp. (in: firmicutes)
GAAGAGCGGCCGCGCGTAGTCGGAGAGCGCATTTATCCGGTGGACCGCTTTGGTGTTCAGGTGATTTCCATGGGTTTCTTCGTGGAAGACAACTCTCCGATCATCTGGCGCGGTCCGATGCTCGGGAAAATGCTCAACAATTTCTTCAACGAGGTCGAATGGGATGATCTTGACTACCTGATTCTCGACCTTCCTCCCGGGACAGGGGACGTAGCGCTTGATATTCACTCCATGCTCCCGCATTCTAAAGAAATTATCGTAACGACTCCTCACGCTACAGCTGCTTTTGTTGCGGCACGTGCCGGAGCGATGGCTCTGAAAACAGAGCACGAAATTCTCGGTGTCATTGAAAACATGGCCTACTTTGAAAGTGAAGTCACAGGTGAAAAAGAGTACGTATTCGGTAAAGGAGGCGGACCGAAGCTTGCGGAAGAGCTTAAAACAGAAGTGCTTGCGCAGGTACCGCTCGGCCAGCCGGATTATGACGAAGAAGTGTTTGCTCCTTCGGTGTATGCCGAAGACCATAAAATCGGTAAAATCTATACGGATATCGCTTCGAAGGTCATCGATAAAACTAAAAAGTAATCGCGAAAAGGCAGGTGCTCCGGTGTGAATTACCGGGGCATCTTTTTTGTATTCGTTTGTTCTGCATCAGTTTTCAGGCAGAAATAACCGTGTGCATAATATTTCATGGAATGCACGATACTGACCACCAGGAAAATGCATCTTCAGATTGAGAAAAAGAGTTGTGACAGGGCGGTGAAAACAGTAGCCTCAAAGAGCAGGGCTCTGCTACAATGGAGAGTGGATAAATGCGTGTTAGGAGGAAAAGGCGTGAACACTAGAAAAGTTGTTTTTTTGTTTAATTCCACGCTGCTGATTGGAACGACATTCGGTTTCATTATGGGATTCGTTCTTGATCTGCAGACACATATAAATGATCTTGCCAATTTACGCTTCGGCGGGGTCGCTATGATTGCAATTACTGCTGCCATTTGGACAGTTATCGCTCAGATGGGATTTTTCGCCTATTTGACGATACACCGTTTCGGTCTCGGGATTTTCAAAAGTGTTTCCCTATGGAATAAAGTCCAGATTGTACTTATCGCCTTTGCCTTGTTTGACTTAATGTTTTTCCGCTACCTGCTGTTTGCTGAAGATGGAGAAACAATACTGCACTTTGCGGTCATGCCGGCAATGCTGCTTATTTACGGATGGATCGTAGCTAAAATAAAAGCAAAAGATACTAATCAATCTGCTTTTGTCCCCGCACTCTTTTTTATGATCGTCGTGACGACAATCGAATGGATTCCGGCACTCCGGGAAAATGATTTGACGTTTATTTTGAATGCCATTGTTCCACTGCTCGTAGCAAATACGTGGCAGATCCTCGTGCTTCACCGGCTTCACGCTCAGCCTAACGGAAAACAGCCGACGGTGGAAATGGAACAAAAACGGGATAAGCAGACAACAAAAAGTACTAATGAACAGAGAAATAAACAGGGAAAGAAGAAGAAAGCAAAATAGTCTTCTATGGGGGAGTACAACCCCGCCTCTGGAAAGCCGCCGGTTCCTGCATGCCAGGTGGAGGGAGCGGCGGGCTCTTCAATAAGGTGACCCGATTTCAAGAGGTTATAAAAAAATAAAAAGAAATTTGGGTTTTCCCCTTGTCAAAAGACAGAACGATATAGTAATATATAAAATGTCTTCAAAAGACGGAAATAACATAACCTAGTGACGAAAGCGGAGAGGTCACACCCGTTCCCATGCCGAACACGGAAGTTAAGCTCTCCAGCGCCAATGATAGTTGGGGGCTCTCCCCCTGCAAAAGTAGGACGTCGCTGGGTTATTTTTTCTTTTATGCACTTTACTCTGTCAAAGCGGACAGGAGATTTGAAACTATTCCACAGTAGCTCAGTGGTAGAGCAATCGGCTGTTAACCGATCGGTCGTAGGTTCGAATCCTACCTGTGGAGCCATATGCTTCCTTAGCTCAGCTGGTAGAGCGCATCCATGGTAAGGATGAGGTCAGCGGTTCAAGCCCGCTAGGAAGCTCCATCATACAATTACGTTCAAGCTCTCTGCATCTGCAGAGGGCTTTTTTTATGCTGTGAAACGATGGAATGAAGCAAACGAACTTCGGGGACTTATAAAGGTACATAATTAACAGCTGGAAAACGGGTTTCTGAAAAAGGGCAACTGCAGGCAGAATCTCGGGGAGGTTCCGTCTTAAACGGAGAGAATATCGAATAGTCGTTTTTATCCGGTCCAATAGGTATGGCGAAATTCATTTGCTTAACTGAAATAGTCAATTCCTCTCAGCTGTTTTTTAATTTCATAACAGGTAAAAAAAGGATTGCGGCCAGGAGTGTAGAAGTTTTATTGTATAAGCAGACAAACCGTTCTTTCACGATGCAGAATGCAGTCATACCATCAGAAAGGAGTATTATTATGAAGTATCGTTATGTTGAGCGCTACCTGTATAAAGGACAGCGCGTGGAAGTGTACCTGGACGGTGAAGCGAAAGTGCTGATGATGGATATTACGAATTTCAGGAAGTACCGTGAGGAAAAGCCATGTGATTACTATGGCGGGATGGTAAAGATTTCGCCGGCTCATTTAAAAGTGCCGCATAATGGGTTCTGGTATATCATAGTGGAAAGTCCAGCAAAGAAAGAAACAATTCACTACACAGTAAGTATTTATTAATACGCTGTGTTCGCTGACGGCTGAAGAAGCACTTCACTTCCAACGGGCCTGCTGTGGAGGAGATTTTCGGGCAGGCTGCGCCCTATCCTCCCATCTCCTTCTTCCACGAGCCGGTTTCCACCTTAAAAACGGTGCATAAAACACACGAGAAGGAAACGGACCTTCTTTATAAGCGCAGCAATAACATCAGAATTTTTCAAATGGTTCTATCCGAAATCACAGCGGGGGGGTTCTAAGTATACTCCTTGATTTCTACCCGGTTTTTTCTGCAGTGACTGGTGATCTGCTGGCAACCATTCTTCTGACATTGAATTCCTACGCCAAGGAGTCAACCTGGCAGAAAAAATAGAAGAACACTGAAGGGCCGCCTCGGCTCTGCTCGCTGCAAGAGAAAAATACAGTTCGCTGATAATTGATCTTGAAAGAATGCAGACTGAGGAGATTGTTTTAAAAAGAGATGAACTGCAGCAACAGCTCATTCAGCTTTATAATGAAGTGCCGAGAACTTCCCATAAAGCTTATACAGAAGCGAAGAAAGCAATGGGGCGCAAGGAAAATTACGAAGCTGAAGAAACAAACCAGCCGGCAAAAAACTTGCTGTTCTGGAAAGCGGGAGGTAAGGAAACGCTGATTGCTTTGAAAAGTTTATAATATTAAACACTTTCTGTACTGGGGAGAATTTACTCCTGCAGAGAGTGTTTTTTTATTTAGAGAAGTTAATGATTTGATTATTGGAAGAGTTTTTGTCTATTATAAAATGATTTCTTCGTACATTTTTTAAGTTGTTTTAACGGATGTTTTGGTAAGTTATAACGTAAAAATCCGTACATAAAATCAGATGATTGAAACGGCAGACAGTGACTCCGGGGGGGGATGAAGCGAAGTCTGAAAATCCATTCTTCCAGTGTATATCACTGGAAGAATTAGTTGAAGATGAGCCCCGCGGAAAGCATCTGTGTGAAGTGAAAATCGTTTACAATGTTAGAAAATCTCTGTTTTAAAATGATTTATGAAAAGAATAACCAACGGAAAATTCGTAATTGACAGACTTTATTTCTGACGAAAAAATCTTTAAAAAACCTATTGTCAAAGTTGAATCTTTTTGATAATATCTATTCTTGTTGAAGGTTGCTGATCCAGGCAGAAACCTTGAAAAAAGGTAAGAAATCCATTACTTTATAAGTAGATAATTTCCTTTCACACGGCCCGTTGGTCAAGTGGTTAAGACACCGCCCTTTCACGGCGGTAACACGGGTTCGAATCCCGTACGGGTCACCATTTGCAGACTGCTGCTTTGAGGCAGTTTTATATAGATGATGTGCTGGCCTAGCTCAATTGGTAGAGCAACTGACTTGTAATCAGTAGGTTGGGGGTTCAAGTCCTCTGGCCAGCACCATACATAGGGCTATAGCCAAGCGGTAAGGCATCGGATTTTGATTCCGTGACTCGCAGGTTCGAATCCTGCTAGCCCTGCCATGTTTCTTCTTTACTTAAAGGAAAAGCGCCGTTAATCCAGTCAGTTGATTGGAGAGAAACAAGCAGTTCGAGGAAGCGACGGAAAGAAAGAGTGAGCGTACCAAAGTACGTGACACGAGAGAAAGACGGAAGCAGACGAAGAAAAGCGCCGTTAATCCAGTCGGTTGATTGGAGAGAAACAAGCAGTTCGAGGAAGCGACGGAAAGAAAGAGTGAGCGTACCAAAGTACGTGACACGAGAGAAAGACGGAAGCAGACGAAGAAAAGCGCCGTTTATCTCCAATCAAACAGGAGCCATTAGCTCAGCTGGCAGAGCATCTGACTTTTAATCAGAGGGTCGGAGGTTCGAATCCTCCATGGCTCACCATTATTAAAAACCAAAGGTAAAGGGGCCTTAGCTCAGCTGGGAGAGCGCCTGCTTTGCACGCAGGAGGTCAGCGGTTCGATCCCGCTAGGCTCCACCATACATAAGTGCTGCACTCCGGATGTGTTCCGGAGTGTTTTTTGCTGCATCAGGAGCTTTTTACTAAAAAATCAGCTGAATGAAGGGTGTATCCTGTTTTTTCCTCTGTGGAATGCTAAAATAAATCCAGAAGAGTTGAAACCTTGAAGGAAGCGGCTGCGTATAGAAAATAACCGCAGTGAAGCGGGAGGTAAAGCCATGGATGCTGTAGTGAAAAGAATAGTCCGTGAAGTGAAGCGGGGCAACCAGGAGGCTTTTGCGGAGCTGGTGGAGCTGTATAAAGACAAAGTATACCACATCGCCTACCGGATGCTCGGTAATGCGCATGAAGCTCAGGATGTCACCCAGGAAGCTTTTCTGCGGGCTTATACAAATATTCAATCCTATGATGAAAACCGGAAATTTTCCACCTGGATTTTCCGGATTGCAACAAATCTTGCTATTGACCGGCTGCGTAAAAAAAAGCCGGATTTCCACCTGGAGGATAAAGTCGGAGGGACAGAAAACCTCGACTATTATTCCCAGTTTGCTTCAGAGGAAGCGCTGCCTGAAGAGCAGGTTGTTAAACTGGAAATGCAGGAGTGGATACAGCGGGAGATTATGCAGCTTCCGCCGAAATATCGCTCTGCGGTCATTTTGAAATACCTGGAAGACCTTTCACTGAAAGAAATCAGTGAAATTTTGAATCTCCCTGTACCGACGGTGAAAACAAGAATTCACCGGGGTAGAGAAGCGTTGAGAAAGAGGCTGGGAGATGTGTAGTGTTGATAGAAAGGAGTCATGGGATAATGGCATGCTCACATGAAAATTATAAATTAATGCATGAATATCTGGATGGAAATATGCCGCTTACTGAAGCAAAAAAGTTTGAAGCACACGTACAGGAATGCCCTGAGTGTGAGCGGCATCTGCAAGAACTGAAAAAAACAGTTGCTATCGTCCAGAGTGCTTCCCATTTTGAGGCTCCGGAAGGGTTGACGAAGGAAGTGATGAATCAGCTTCCAAAGCAGAATCAGCCGCAGAAATGGCAGAACTGGCTCCGCCGTCATCCATTTTTGATTACAGCGGCTGCGTTCTTTCTCGTCTTCCTTCTCAGCCTGTCAGCCGGTTTTGGCGGTGAAGAAGAAATTATGGTAAAAGGCGACGGTCATTTTATCGTGGATGAATCGAGGAAAGTCGTTATTATTCCGGAAGGCAGCACAATTCAGGGAGATCTTCTGATCCGGAATGGAAACGTGGAAGTGAATGGGGAAATTGAAGGGGATATTACAGTGATCCATGGAGAGCATCTGCAGGCCTCGACTGCCAGGATAGCTGGAGATATAGAGGAGATTAACGACACGATGGAATGGCTCTGGTATGAAATAAAAGAATTTGCCCGGGAAGTACTCCCTTTTTCCTCTAATGAAAAAGAGGATGAGTGAAACGGCCGTCTTAATATAAAGGCTCTCCTGTAACGGGGGGATATGTCCGGAAAAAGCCTTTTATACTGTGGTGCCCCAATAACGTGGGACTGACGAATTTTACTTCCCCGGCTGCCTCAGTATGAAAGGTTTTTTTAGTGCCTTTCCTGCTTTGTTCATGTGTTATAAGCTGCCCCCGATCTTTTTCAGGGCAGTTTCTTTCATTTTTTGAGAGAAATTACTCACTCTTTTACGCATTGAGGTGTGAACAACTGTGATATAATTGGGACGTTGGTAAAATCAAATGATATCCGCCAAATATATACTATGGGGGAACAAGTATGTTTCAAGACATGAGCTTATTAAGAGCAATAGCGATCTTAATTGATATTTCGCTCGTTGCTTTCGTAATTTATAAATTGATTATGGTTATACGCGGTACCCGGGCAGTACAGCTTGTCAAAGGGATTACCGTCATTCTTGCTGTCTGGTTCGTTAGCGGGTATCTTGGCCTGAATACACTGCAGTGGATTATGCAGCAGGCAGTTACATACGGGCTCCTCGCTATTATTATTATTTTTCAGCCGGAGCTTCGACGGGCGCTGGAACAGCTCGGAAGGGGACGTTTTTTTCAGTCCACTTCCATGGAAAATGAAGATGAGGTGCAGGAAGTCATCGCAGCTATTGTGAAATCCACCCAGTATATGAGCAAGCGCCGAATTGGTGCACTCATTTCTCTCGAGCGGGGTACGGGGATGACTGATTATATTGAAACAGGAGTACCGATGCATGCGCATCTCACATCTGAGCTTTTAACAAATATTTTTATACCGAATGCCCCACTTCACGACGGGGCAGTAATCATTAAGCATAACGAAATTATGGCAGCGGGATGCTACCTGCCGCTTTCAGAAAATCCATTCATATCGAAGGAACTTGGTACAAGGCACCGGGCAGCTCTCGGTGTGAGTGAGGTGACGGATGCTGTAACCATTGCTGTCTCGGAAGAAACCGGAGCTGTTTCTGTAACGAAAAATGGGGAACTGCACCGCAGTCTGGACGAGGAAGCACTTCGCAGGATGCTGGAAAAGGAACTGCTGTCGAGCGAGAAAAATGGTTCTTCTTTACGCTGGCATTGGGGAGGGAAGAAAGATGGATAAACTTTTTAATAAAGGTTGGTTCATTAAGCTCATCTCGATACTTATTGCGGTGATGCTTTTCCTCATGGTGAATGTTGGAAATCAGCCGAACCAGGCTGGAGGAATCCCTGGTATTACAGACGGCAGCCGGGTACTGGAGGATGTGCCGCTGAACGTGTATTACGATGAAGAAAACTATGTGCTGACAGAAGCCCCCGAAACTGTCCAGGTGACAATGCGGGGCCCGCAGAATGTACTGACTCTTTCCCAGATTACAAGTGGACAGCAGGAAGTGTATGTGGACCTGGAAGGGATGGAATCAGGCTCCCATTATGAGAGAGTGCAGCACCGGGGCTTTCCGAGCGATCTTAATATTTCTATTGCACCAATGACAGTAAGCCTCACGCTCGAGGAAAGAGCGACAGCTTCTTTTCCAGTGGAAGTAAATCTGGAGAATGTGGAAGAAGGAATGGATGCAGGAGAACCTGTAGTTGAACCGTCTTCAGTGGCAGTATCGGCCGGCGGGGAAACGGTGGAAGAAATCGATTCTGCCCAGGTAACGATAGATATGGCCGGTCGTACAGAAGGCTTTACGGAAACAGCCGATGTGGTATTATATGATGAGTCTGGAAATGCTCTGGATATTGCTCCTGACCCAGGTGAAGTGGAAGTGCGGATACCTCTTGACAGTCCGCATGCTGAAGTGCCGCTCCAGGTAAACCCTCCGGATGAGACAGGAGGCGGAAGAGCCATCAGTTCAGTTACATTGATCCCGGACACAGCGGCTGTTTATGCAACGCCTGAGGTTCTGGAAGGGATTTCGGCTATTGAAATTGAAGATGTGAACTGGAGTGAGATGGACGGGGACACTACCATCGATCTTGAAGTGCCGGTCCCGGAAGGAGCCGACCGTGTAGAACCGGAGAGTGTCACGATGGAAGTGAATACCGAAAATGGAGAAGCTTCAGAAAGAGAATTCAGTGGATTTCCAATAGAGGTGCAGGGGCTTGCTTCAGGGTTGAACGCCGAGTTCCCAACGCTTGAAAATAATCAATTTACGCTTGAACTGCGTGGGGAAGAACAAACAATCGAAGCGGTCTCCCGTTCAGATATACGCGCCGTCGTTAACTTGTCCGGGCTGAATGCCGGGGAGCATCAGGCAGCTCTCCAGATCACCGGACCTTCAGGTATACAGTTCCCTCAAAATGGTATGGAACTTCCTGTTGAGCTGACAGATGGAACCAGACCTGCGGATGAACCGGAAGAGGAAAACGAACCGGAAGATGAACCGGAAAACGAGACAGAAATTGAAAACGAAAACGAACCGGGGTCAGAACCGGAACCGGAAAACGAGCCGGCAGAAGAACCGCAGCAGAATGAGGAAGAAGAGAATAACGAAGAACCGACGGAACCGGAGCCACAGGAAAACGAAGAAAATAATGAAGGTCCGGAAGAAGAAGATGCTGACGAACCTGATTTTGAAAACGACAATGAACCTGAAGAAGACAATAACAATGAGGAAAGTGCTTAAGGAGAGATAATGATGGGGAAATTTTTTGGGACAGACGGTGTACGGGGAATTGCAAACAAAGAGCTGACTCCTGAACTGGCATTTAAGCTCGGACGCTTCGGTGGATATGTGCTGACAAAATCTACAGAGAAAGACAAACCAAAAATTCTGATCGGGCGCGATACAAGAATCTCCGGAACAATGCTGGAAAGCGCCCTGGTGGCCGGTCTTCTTTCCATGGGGGCGGAAGTAATGCGTCTCGGGGTTATTACTACGCCGGGTGTCGCTTACTTAACAAGAGCTCTCAGTGCAGATGCAGGTGTGATGATTTCAGCTTCCCATAATCCGGTGGAAGACAACGGTATTAAGTTTTTTGGATCAGACGGATATAAACTTCTGGATAAACAGGAAGAAGAAATCGAAGAACTTCTTAAGACAGAAGATGATATGGAAGATGATCTTCCACGGCCGACAGGTGGAAAAATTGGTACTGTCAATGATTACTTTGAAGGCGGTCAGAAATATCTGCGCTATCTTAAGCAGACAGTGGAAAACGATTTTTCCGGTCTCCATATCGCTCTCGACTGTGCGCATGGAGCAGCATCCCCGCTGGCGAATCACCTTTTTGCCGATCTGGAAGCCGATAACATTTCATGTATCGGATCTTCACCGGACGGGGTGAATATTAATGATAATGTAGGGTCTACTCATCCGGAAGCGCTTGTCGAGCTCGTAAAGGATAAAGGAGCCGACATCGGTCTTGCATTCGACGGGGATGCAGATCGGTTGATTGCAGTAGATGAAAGAGGAGAGATCGTAGATGGGGACCAGATCATGTACATATGTGCCAAGTACATGAAAGAAAAAGGAAACCTTAACTATAAAACACTCGTAACCACGGTTATGAGTAACCTTGGTTTGTATAAAGCGCTCGAAAGAGAAGGAATTGACACAAAACAGACAGGCGTTGGAGACCGGTATGTAATGGAAGAAATGCGTAAAGGGAATTATAATCTTGGCGGCGAGCAGTCCGGACATATTATTTTCCTTGATTACAATACAACAGGAGACGGTCTGCTCTCAGCACTGCAGCTCGTGCAGATCGTTAAAGAGAGTGGAAAAAAGCTTTCCGAGCTTGCAGGAGAAATTCCAAAATATCCACAGAAGCTTGTCAATGTGCGCGTGCAGGATAAGCATCAGCTGCATACGAGCGAAGCTATTTCCCGGGAAATTCAGGCTGTGGAGGAAGAAATGCAGGGGGAAGGGCGCATCCTTGTCCGGCCGTCCGGCACAGAGCCCCTTGTCCGGGTGATGGCGGAAGCACCGACGAGAGAAATCTGCGACCGGTACGTTGGAAAAGTAGTAGATATTGTGAAGCAGGAGCTGGGTTCTCTTAATTAGCAGAACTGACGCTCCAGGGAAGGCGGAAATTAATACTACCCGTCTTCCTGATATATACGTAAAAATAGTTAAAGGCTCAGGGCATCTGCCCTGAGCCTTTCAGGCTGTTGATAAAGTATTTTTTCATGTATAGATATACACTGTCCTGCTTTCGCCTTCCGGTCCGCCCGGAAGCGTCCTGCGGAAGCGAAAGCAGGGAAATGTCTACGCATGTATAAAAAACACTTTATAAACAGCCTGTCATTTCAAAAAGAAACGTAATTTGGCTTTCGTTTACTTATCCAGAACAAAAGTACCTGATGTGCGAGTATCGGCAGAAAATTGTTTTCGTGACGATGACAAAGCAAAAATAGTGACGCAACCGTTCCACCGGCACTAAAAATCTGTTATTATCAATAGTTGCTGCTGTTTTTCTGTAACGTTGCTGATGAAGTTGGCGACAAGTACAGGGGAAGGAGGAAGGCATGGAACAGGAAGGCAGGTTAGTGCAACAGACGAAGCGGGAGCCCCGTGACAGAAATTTTAATTTATTTTCCAAATATGGGAAAATAGATTGACCAAGAAAGGTCCTATGTAGTATGATAGTGCTATTCAAATACATGAAAGGGGGATAGTGGAAATACCCAGTTTTTCAAGCGCCTGAACTGCCTGCGGGGCAGTTGACGAGGAGGAGGTTATCGAGCAAGTCGGCGGATGCCTCCCGGCTGA
>PWLM01000202.1 GCA_003560495.1 Bacillus sp. (in: firmicutes)
CCAGAGCTCTGGGCAGAACCTGTTATTAATCTGCTGCGCGGAAACCAGCGAAAGCCCCCTGATTTAAAAACCAATGCTATGACCCGACTGCCCGGATCCAAGGCAATCTCCGCTCCCCCAGCTTACCCGTCAAATCAGCCCTTGAATAATAAACACGTAAAGGGCCTCCCAGATCTCATCATGGGCAGGCCCTTTATGTTCATTCTGTTATTAAGTTGTTTGAACCCTCAGCAGGCTATGAGCATAAGTTTTTATGCATTGTGAAAGTGCTTTATTTCATCCTCTGAAGGTGGCCAGTGCTGTTTATAAAATGAAATTCCAACTCTTCATGCTCGTCGATAACGATTTTTGAAATACCTGTGTTGCCTATAATAAAAGGCTTCTTCCATTGGTACCAGTCCTCACCTGCAATCAGGTACATAAGAAGTATGCCTATGAATCCTCCATGGGAAACAGCGAGAACTGCTTCACCTTTGTGATATTCTTTCCAGTGGGAAACCAGGCGGGCACACCTCTCTGTAAGATGCGCAAATGGTTCTGTACCCTCAATACCCGCAGCAGCTATTCCTGTAGTAGCAATCTGTGGATGCTCTTTCATTATATCTGCACGTGGACGTTTTTCCAGCGGCCCTAAGAATACTTCCCGGAGATCCTTCGTTAACTGCGGCTCCTGAGAGTGGTTTTTAGAAAGAATTTCTGCTGTACGGGCGGCCCGTTCAAGATCGCTGGAATATACAGCATCCAGTTCCACCATTTCGAAAAAATCAGCAGCAGCTTCCGCTTGTATTATACCTAGCTTTGTCAGCGGGTAATCTGCCTGCCCCTGTATAACATGCTTAATATTGGCTGAAGACTGCCCATGACGGACGAGATATATCACAGTCATCCTGCCATCTCCTTTTATTCAAAGTCACGACGGTACTGACGGCACTGATTTTCAAGATCATCCAGCATACTGATCAGCCGGTCAATATCTTCTACATCTGTTCTTTCCGGATCCAGGGAATCGAGCATATCTGAGAGCTTTTCCATTCGTTCCTGCAGTGTCTGCAGCTTATTTTCTTTAGAATAATTCATCACGCATCTCCTTTCGGTTTTATCCAATACTCAATTCTAACAGAATCGGAAAAGAAGGCAACGTTTCTGTTAAAACTGATCCTTGATTTCTTTTTTAAAGCTCCGCTGTTATGATAAGTTCTGTAGCGAAAGGATGATGAAATTGAAACTTGACCCACAAACTTTGAACCTCCTGCAGGATCCGTGGGAAGCCTATCAGGATATAAAAGAATTTGGAAAACCGGTTTTATCCAACATAGAATTTACTACCACTAATTTATGTAATATGCGATGTGAACATTGTGCAGTAGGTTATTCTCTGCAGACAGAAGATCCGGACCCGCTTCCGGTAAATAT
Source organism: Bacillus sp. (in: firmicutes) (assembly GCA_003560495.1). Classification (GTDB taxonomy): domain Bacteria; phylum Bacillota; class Bacilli; order Bacillales; family Salisediminibacteriaceae; genus Alkalicoccus. The sequence goes on from PWLM01000202.1 coordinate 1,414, forward strand.
ATTTATCGAAAAACTGGAGGAAATCCCCCATCTCCGCGCCCTCAGCATTACAGGCGGGGAACCGATGATGTCGATGAAATCCGTTAAAGAATACGTTGTACCGCTGCTTCGTTACGCCCATGAACGCGGCGCAAAAACCCAGATTAATTCCAATCTCACTATGCCGTTGAAACGATACGAGCTTATTGTGCCTTATCTTGACGTCCTTCATATTTCACACAATTACGGCAGTATTGATGACTTTGCGGAGATAGGTTTTGCAATGATGGATAAAAAACCGCCCCGTTCTGTCAGAGAAAAGTATTTTCACCGCATGGTCGACAACAGCCGGGAACTCAGCCGCAGAGGCGTGATGATTTCTGCGGAAACGATGCTTAACAAAAGAACACTCCCCCATCTGGAAGCTATACATAAGCAGGTTCTCAGCATGGGTTGCGGCAGACATGAAATCCATCCCATGTACCCAACGAGCTTTGCGAGTGCTCTCGAAACTGCCGGGTTAAAGGAAATACGTGAAGGTATCCACCGGCTGCTCGATGTAAGATCCGAAAAAACGTGGATGCTGTTCGGAACGCTGCCTTTCTTTGCCTGCAGCAGCAGCGAAGATGACTTACGTCTGCTGGAGCGTCTTCACCAGTCTGAAAATCTCACTGTACGGAATGATCCGGATGGACGATCCCGCCTAAATATAAACATTTTCGATGGCTCTATTCATGTCACCGACTTTCATCAGGATGGGAATCTTGGCACAGTTTTCGAAAAATCCCTCCCTCAGGCTTTCCTTGAATGGCAGAATACAGAGACGGCCCGCTCCCTTTCCTGTCACTGCCCTTCTGTCAGCTGCCTCGGACCAAATTTACTCGTGAAAAACGCCTATTATGACGATGTTGACTTTACAAAAAGAAGTGCCAACCTTCCCCGGCACGACACGGGCATCTAGCCTCTACAGCCCCGCAATACAAAAAGCCTTCATAGAATTATGAAGGCTTTTCAGAGTGTTGATTAAGTCTTGGTTTCAGAATAATTATTCTTCTGAGCGTATAGCTTTCTCCTGCGCTCAGCCCTTGCCGTGGGGCTCGTCATCAGCTGTTTGCCCTGCGGCCGTGTAGGATCTTCTGACTTCGCTTTATCCCACCGGCGTCCCCGCCGGACGTTCCGGAGGAAAATGCTTTTCCTGAATGGAAGAAAGGATGGAATCAACACGTTATTTAGAAGAGAAACTTTCTTTTTATTTTCCTGCTGGAGCTGCAGCAGGCGACTCCGAGGCGAGATAGGACGAG
>PWLM01000127.1 GCA_003560495.1 Bacillus sp. (in: firmicutes)
AGGACGGTAGCCGGAGCTTCTCCTTTGTTGGCTCCGTGGGCGGATGCTTCAAAACCTACAGCATCGACGGCACAGTCGACTTCCGGCGTGCCGAGAATCTGTTCGATCTGCTCCCCGATGTCGTCATGATCGCGGAGGTTGATTGTTTCACATCCAAAACTCTTTGCCTGGTCGAGCCGTTCCTGAATCAGATCTCCTACAATAACAACCGAGGCACCGAGAAGCTGGGCGGAATGGGCTGCAGCAAGACCGACCGGTCCGGCACCGGCAATATAAACGGAACGTCCCGGTCCTACACCGGCACTGTAGGCGCCGTGAAAGCCTGTCGGAAAGATATCAGAAAGCATCGTCAGATCATGAATTTTCGCCATTGCCTGATCTTTATCCGGAAATTTTAGCAGCTGAAAATCGGCATAAGGCACCATAACGTATTCGGATTGACCACCGACCCAGCCGCCCATATCGACGTAGCCGTAAGCTGATCCCGGCCGGTCCGGATTAACGTTCAGACAAATATGCGTGTCTCTTTCTTTACATGCCCGGCATCGTCCGCATGCAATGTTAAACGGCACAGATACAAGGTCTCCTACTTTCATGAACTCCACGTCCCGTCCGCATTCAATAACTTCTCCAGTAATTTCGTGCCCTAGAATCAATCCTTCCGGAGCTGTTGTTCTTCCCCGTACCATATGCTGGTCACTGCCGCAGATGTTGGTTGTAACTACCTTTAAAATAACGCCGTGGTGACACTTTCTTCCGACGTTCAGCGGGTTGACTCCCGGTCCGTCCCGTAAAACAAGATCCGGATAATCAATTTCCTGAATTTCTACTTTGCCCGGCCCCATGTAAGCTACTGCTCTGTTTCCACCCATAATGAATAGCCTCCTTTTAATAATTTAAAAGTCGTACGGTTATTTATATATGCAAATGACGTGCCAAAACACTAAATACTGAAGTGAAGCGATTTCATAACAGATGAAAAATAAAATGTGTAAATATTTCAGACGTGCTGTTGGAAAATAGTACAAAAAATTCCGAATCTTTAGTAATATAGAAGGAAAGTGGTTAAAGGAGGACAGATGCCCGTGGAGCAGCTGCTGATTCATGCCTCGTGGAAGCGCTGTCAGATATCTGGGTTATCCCCGGAAGGACCGGTAGAGGAGTCAAAACTGAACGGCAGATTACTTCATGATCTGCTGGAGCAGAATGAATTTTTCCTGAAAACTGTACGCCCGTATTTAAAAATACTCGGGAAGGGAAAGCAGAACTGCACGGCTGTGGTTGTAAATGCCGATGGGTATATATTGAGCAAGGAAGGAAGTCTCGGTGACGAAAATCTGGACCGGAGTATGGACATCGGTACAAACTGGTCAGAAGAACATAACGGGACGAATGCTATGGGAGTTGTCCTGCATGAAAAAACTTCTGCTGTTATAAAAGGGCCTCATCACTACTGCAGAAAGCATCGTATATTAACGTGCGCTGCAAGTCCTGTTTTTAATCCAAAAGGAGAGCTTCTCGGTGCAGTGAACGTCAGCACAACAGAAGAAGGAAGCGGGACGTCCCTGCTGCAGGCAGCGAAAGTAGCTGCTGCCGCGGCTGAAAGTTCACTTTACAATACTTCTCCGCGGCAGCCGGAAATTAACGGAAAGCGGCTGTACAAAATGGAGGACATTGCAGGAGCGTGCGAAAAGGTTGAAAAGATAAAAGAAATGGCTGGAAAAGCAGCTATGCTGGACTATCCAGTTATTATATACGGTGAAAGCGGAACCGGAAAAGAGCTGCTTGCTCAAAGTCTGCACACTGCCGGTCCGAGAAGGATTGGTCCTTTTACTGCCTTGAACTGCAGTGCACTGCCGGAAACACTGATTGAAAGCGAGCTGTTCGGCTACGAAAAAGGTGCATTTACAGGGGCACAGAGTAAAGGGAAAGCAGGGAAGTTTGAGGAAGCAGATGGTGGAACCATCCTGCTGGACGAAGCTGGTGATTTATCGTTGAAAGCCCAGGGAACCCTTCTTCGTGTACTGCAGGAAAAGAAAGTCACCAGGGTTGGGGGAGGAAAAGAAATTCCTGTCGACGTAAGGGTGATAGCCGCAACGAACAAAAACCTTCAGAAAGAAATAGCAGAAGGCCGGTTCCGAAAAGACCTTTATTATCGGTTAAAGGGCATTTATCTTACTATGCCCCCTCTCCGTGAAAGAACAGATATCATGGAGATGGCAGAATATCTCCTGCAGAAGATATCTCCTGAATTAAAAAAAATATCCCGAGGGGCCGCGGAAAAAATAGTGCGTTATTCATGGCCTGGAAACGTAAGAGAGCTTGAAAGTTTACTGATGCAGGCAGCTTTTTTAAGCGGAGGTATCATTCAAAAAGAACATGTGCAGTTTGAAAATGACTACGAAACGAAAAACTCCGGATGGACGCTTGAAGAAACTGAAAAAAATGCTGTTTTGGAAGCCTTGGAATGGGCCGGAGGAAATGTAAGTCTGGCGGCAGAACGGCTTCAGACGAGCAGAAGTACGTTGTATGCCAAAATGAAAAAGTACAACTTAAATTCGTAGCTTCCCGGTTTAATAACTGCTGCAAAAGAACTGAATAACCTGTGGGAAGTCCGGTTTACGTTTCTTTTTCCCATACGGAAAAAAAGCCGGGGGAGTATTAATGCCGGCACACGTCATTAACAGAGA
>PWLM01000229.1 GCA_003560495.1 Bacillus sp. (in: firmicutes)
AACAGCTCAGCAGTAAGAATACAAGAAGCTGGGAGAATGGCCGGAATTTAATTATTGAGCGAACTTTCAACGCTTCCAAAAATCTGCTTTTCCAAGTTTACTCTTCTTCGAGCCATCTGGAGCAATGGTGGGGTCCCCGGGGATGGGAGACAACGAATTATCAATTTGATTTCCAGCCGGAGGGGATATGGCATTACTGTATGAGATGTGTAGATAAAGAACAGGAAGAATATTTCGGTCAGGAAGCCTGGGGGAAAGGTGTTTTTAAAGAAATAGTAGAAAATGAAAAGATTGTTTATACAGACATGTTCTCGGATGAGGAAGGGAATACAGATGACCGCCTTCCCGTGATACTCGTAACGATAACATTTCAAGAGACGGAAACGGGAGCGATGCTGCAGGTACACAGCGAATTTCCGACAGTAGAGGATATGCAGAAGCTGAAAGAAATGGGAATGGTAGAAGGATTCACCTCCCAACTGGATCGTCTGGAAGAATATCTTCATGATGTTTCGTAAAATGCCAACTACAGAGCAGTTCTGCGGGAAAGACGGGTGAAACAGCCTGGTAAGCATGGATGGATCCGGACCTGGATTTGGGTCCGCATGAAGCCGTGTCCCATCCTCTGCAGAACAGCTCTTTTTTTGAACAATTTTTTCTATCCCGGACAGCGGTTCTTCTGAAGATAGGTTATCAAATCCCAGGGATAAATTTCATGATTAATGACGGCTTAGAAGTGGAATAGGTAACAACGGACGATACAGGTCAGGGAAATATTAAATGCCTCCCATGTGAATTGCTTGAATCTGCAGATAAATTAGTTATAATGAGGATATAGTCAAATATAGTCAAAGTCAATTATTGTTTGCGAAAATAAATAACCGGCAGACGACAGTTTTTCTGCAAAGGGAGGGGGATGCGATGCGCAATATTTCGGATGTCATTGAGCAGTATTTAAAGCAGATTATAGAAGGAAATGAACAAGCACTTATTGAAGTGAAACGAAGTGAACTGGCGAGTCAGTTTGACTGCGTCCCGTCACAGATTAATTATGTTATCCGTACACGCTTTACCGAAGAAAAAGGATATGTCGTGGAAAGTAAGCGGGGAGGCGGAGGTTATATCCGCATTATTAAGAGAGAACTTGATACCCGGCTTGCCGTGTACGACCAGCTGCTCCATCTTATCGGCTCCAGTATGACCCAGCATGCGGCCGAAAGTATGATTGAGCGTCTGGAGGAAGAGGAGATTATTACGCTGCGGGAAAGCCGGCTGATGAAATCTGTCATTGACCGGGAAGTACTTTCGGTACCGCTTCCTTCCAGAGATCACTTTCGTGCACGCCTGATGAGCGCCATGCTTAAAACGCTGAAGTATAAAACGTCGCCTGATTAAAGGAGGGATTCACATGCTGTGTCAGGAATGCCAGGAGCGGGAGGCATCCCTTCATTTTACGAAAATTATTAACGGTGAAAAGACTGAATTTCATCTTTGCGATATATGTGCGAAGGACAAAGGAGAAGAGCTTCCGGGAGGAAATAATTTTTCAATCCATAAGCTTCTCTCCGGACTTCTCGACACCGGCCAGGCGTTTTCCAGCCCCTCTCCGGGGAGAAGAAGGCAGCCGGAAAGAAACGATCTTCAATGTGAAACGTGCGGCACCACCTACAAACTTTTTGCAGAGCGGGGACGTTTCGGCTGTGCCGACTGCTATTATTACTTTGATGAAAAGCTTGATCCAGTGCTTCGCCGTATCCACGGAGGCAATACAGCACACAGTGGCAAAGTTCCCAAAAGAAAAGGCCGTGACATGCACGTGTACAGAGAAATTGAAGAACTGAAATCAGAAATGCAGCGCCAGATTTCCGAGGAGGAATTTGAGCAGGCAGCAGAAACCCGGGACAAAATACGGGAGCTGGAACACGCGCTGAAAGAGAAGGGAGGAGATGCCTCGTGACGCTGAAATCGTTTATGAATGAAGCTCTCAGTCCCTGGATGAAGAACGAAGGACCGGAATCAGATATCGTGATCAGCAGCAGAGTCCGCCTCGCAAGAAACCTGGAGAAAGTACCTTTTCCTATCGCTGCATCGGAAGAGCAGCTGGAAGATGTAACGCACCGTATCGGACAAGAGTTTGCAGGGCAGGCCGATCGGGGCTTCGGGGAACTTTCGCTCGTCAGCATGGCAGATTTAACAGCAAATGAAAAGCAGGTCCTCGTGGAAAAGCATCTTGTCAGTCCACATTTGACGAGAAAACCGCTGCACAGAGCGGCTCTTTTGAGTGAGGACGAATCACTGAGTGTGATGGTCAATGAGGAGGATCATTTCCGCATTCAGTGCCTGCTTTCCGGTTTTCAGCTGGAAGAAGGGATGCAGCTTGCTGATACAATGGACGACTGGATGGAGGAAAGCCTGGATTTTGCTTTTGACGAAAGGCGGGGATACTTAACGAGCTGCCCGACGAACGTAGGAACGGGGCTCCGGTCTTCCGTCATGATGCACCTGCCCGCTCTCGTACTGACAAAGCAGCTGAACCGGATTCTTCCGGCTATAAACCAGCTGGGTCTGGTCGTACGGGGGATCTATGGAGAAGGAAGTGAAGCCCAGGGGAATCTGTATCAAATATCCAATCAGAAGACGCTCGGAGCTTCAGAGAGTGATATCGTAAAAGATCTGCGGAGCGTTGTGACGCAGCTGATTGAGCACGAACGGACGGCCCGTGAGCAGCTCTGGAATGATTCCCGGCTGAAACTGGAGGATCGTATATTCCGGTCCTACGGTCTGCTTTCCTACAGTCGGATAATGGAGTCGAAGGAAGCCATGCGACGGCTGTCTGATGTCCGGCTCGGGATTGATATGGGAATTATCGAGAACGTGCCGGCAAAGATTTTGAACGAACTGATGGTAATGACTCAGCCCGGCTTCCTGCAGCAGTATGCAGGGGAAAGTCTGAAACCGCAAGAGCGGGATGAGCGCCGGGCTTCCTTGATCAGAGAACGACTGAATATGGAAAATAATGAAGAATCCCATGACGGAGGTGGCGAATAATATGATGTTTGGACGATTTACTGAAAGAGCCCAGAAAGTACTGGCACTTGCCCAGGAAGAGGCGGCCCGGCTCGGACACAGCAATATAGGAACGGAACACGTTCTGCTCGGTCTGGTGCGTGAAGGAGAAGGCATCGCGGCGAAAGCACTGACGGGTCTTGGTCTTGGAGCTGAAAAAATACAGACGGAAGTAGAGAACCTCATTGGCCGGGGAGATGAAGTAACAAAACAGATTCACTACACACCACGCGCTAAAAAAGTAATCGAACTTTCCATGGATGAAGCAAGAAAACTCGGACATTCCTACGTCGGAACAGAGCACATCCTGCTCGGATTGATCCGTGAAGGAGAAGGAGTGGCTGCCCGAGTACTGAATAACCTTGGCGTAAGCCTGAATAAAGCGCGCCAACAGGTGCTCCAGCTTCTCGGAAGCAGCGAAAACAACAGTAACAGCCAGCAGCAGGCAGCGGCAGGTGCCGCGAACGCCAGTACGCCGACACTTGATGGTCTTGCGAGGGACTTAACGGCGATCGCGAAAGAAGAACAGATTGACCCGGTGATCGGCCGCGCGCAGGAAATTGAGCGTGTCATTCAGATTCTGAGCCGTCGTACGAAAAACAACCCGGTACTTATCGGGGAGCCTGGTGTAGGTAAAACAGCTATTGCAGAAGGTCTGGCCCAGCAGATTGTTAATAATGAAGTGCCGGAAATTCTCCGTAACAAGCGGGTAATGACACTCGACATGGGAACAGTCGTTGCCGGTACAAAATACCGCGGGGAATTTGAAGACCGCCTGAAAAAAGTAATGGAGGAAATCCGCCAGGCAGGAAACGTTATTCTCTTTATCGATGAGCTTCACACACTTATCGGTGCCGGAGGAGCGGAAGGTGCGATCGACGCATCGAACATTCTCAAGCCTTCCCTCGCACGTGGTGAACTTCAGTGTATCGGTGCGACGACCCTGGAGGAATACCGGAAGTATATTGAAAAGGATTCTGCACTTGAGCGCCGTTTCCAGCCAATTCAGGTAAACGAGCCAACACCGGATGAATCCGTGCAGATTCTCAGCGGACTCCGTGACCGTTATGAAGACCATCACCGGGTGACAATTACGGATGAGGCAATCGACGCTGCTGTGAAGCTGTCGGACCGTTATATTTCTGACCGGTTCCTTCCGGATAAGGCCATTGACCTGATTGATGAAGCAGGTTCCAAAGTCCGTCTCCGCTCTTATACGGCACCGCCGAACCTGAAAGAAAAAGAACAGGAATACGAAGAGCTGCGTAAAGAAAAAGATGCGGCAGTGCAGAGTCAGGAATTCGAAAAAGCAGCCTCTCTCCGTGATCAGGAGCAGAAGCTTCGTGAAGAACTTGATGACCTGAAGGACAAATGGAAGGAAAAGCAGGGGCAGGAAGATTCTGAAGTGACACCGGAAGACATTGCTTCTATTGTAGCTACGTGGACAGGTATTCCTGTAAGCAAGCTGGCGGAAGAAGAAACCGACCGCCTTCTCCGCATGGAGGAAATCCTTCACAACCGTGTGATTGGACAAGATGAAGCGGTAACTGCTGTTTCCAAGGCGGTACGCCGTGCCCGTGCCGGACTGAAAGATCCGAAACGTCCGATCGGCTCCTTTATTTTCCTCGGGCCGACAGGTGTTGGTAAAACAGAGCTTGCCCGTGCAGTGGCAGAGTCGCTGTTCGGAGATGAAGATGCGATTGTCCGTATCGACATGTCCGAGTATATGGAAAAGCATACGACAAGCCGTCTCGTTGGTTCCCCTCCGGGCTATGTCGGACACGAAGACGGTGGACAGCTGACGGAGAAAATCCGCCGCAAGCCGTATTCTGTCATTCTCCTGGATGAGATTGAAAAAGCACACCCGGAAGTATTCAACATTCTTCTGCAGGTGCTGGAAGATGGGTTCCTGACTGATTCCAAAGGCCGCCGCGTCGATTTCCGCAACACGGCAATCATTATGACTTCCAACGTCGGAGCAAGCGTTCTCCGTCAGGAAAAAAGTGTCGGCTTTACAGCCCAGCGCGGGGACGAACAATATCAGGATATGAAAGGGAAAGTAATGGGCGAGCTGAAAAAATCCTTCCGTCCTGAATTCCTGAACCGTATTGATGAGATTATTGTCTTCCACTCTCTGGAGAAGAAGCATATCAAACAAATTGTCTCCCTGATGTCTGATCAGCTGAAAAAGCGTCTGAAAGAGCAGGGAATTGAATTTGAACTGACGGAAGCCGCAAAAGCAAAAATTGCCGATGAAGGTTTCGATCCGGAATACGGAGCGCGTCCACTCCGCAGGGCCCTTCAGAAACAGGTGGAGGACCGCCTTTCCGAAGAACTTCTCCGTGGAGCGATTGCTAAAGGCCAGAAAGTGCGTCTTGGTATCCGCGATGGAGAATATTATGTAAGTAAGGCAGAAGAAACGGTATAAGCTGTCTGATTTTAATAAAGAAAAAGCAGGGAAGCCTCTACAATTAGGCTTCCCTCTTTTATGTCTTCTGTACAAAGTGAAAAAGCAGCTCTTCCGGTATGCTGGGAAATTCAGGGGGTCTCATATTAGACACGGTAACAGGAAAACGTCTGCTGAAAATATATTCCTGGAGCAGAATATGCCGCAGGGGGCGGCTCTGCATGCTAAAATAGAAGGATGAGTTTCACGAGAGGAGGAAGAGAAATGGCAAAACAGAAAACAAAATTTGTCTGCCAGGACTGCGGATATGAGTCCATGAAGTGGATGGGCAAGTGTCCAGGATGCCACAGCTGGAATACGCTCGTAGAAGAGATGGAAGCGGCACCGAAGGGAAAAAAACGGCGGGGCTTTTCTACTGGAGAAGGGTCAAGATCTGTTAAACCCGAGCCTATTACAAAAATTGAAAGCAGGGAAGAGGCACGGACGAGCACCCATATTGATGAACTGAACCGCGTACTCGGCGGCGGAGTAGTGCCTGGATCCCTCGTCCTTGTCGGCGGAGACCCGGGGATCGGTAAATCGACGCTTCTTCTTCAAGTATCAGCTATGCTTGCTGCAAATAAAAAAAGGGTACTCTACATATCAGGGGAAGAATCCGTTAAACAGACAAAGCTGCGGGCAGACCGTCTCGGAATTGAAGAGGACGAACTGCTTGTTCTGGCGGAAACAGACGTGGCCGTCATTGAACGGGTCATTGAAGAAATGCAGCCGGCGCTTGTCATTATCGACTCTATACAGACCGTGCATATGGATGATGTTACGAGTGCTCCGGGAAGTGTCTCTCAGGTGCGGGAATGTACCTCCGCTTTTATGCGTGTTGCCAAAACAAAAGGGATAGCGATCTTTCTTGTCGGCCACGTAACGAAGCAGGGAGCTATTGCCGGCCCGCGTATTCTTGAGCACATGGTGGACACGGTGCTTTATTTTGAGGGGGAACAGCATCATACGTTCCGTATCCTCCGGGCAGTAAAAAACCGCTTCGGCTCTACAAATGAAATTGGTATTTTTGAGATGAAGGAAAGCGGCCTGGAAGAAGTACTCAATCCTTCCGAGATCTTTCTTGAAGAGCGATCTGCAGGAGCAGCCGGTTCAGCGGTCGTTGCCTCGATGGAAGGAACAAGAACGGTACTCGTGGAAATCCAGGCGCTCATTTCCCCGACAAGCTTTGGAAATCCACGCCGTATGGCGACAGGAATTGATCATAACCGGATTTCTCTCATTATGGCTGTGCTGGAAAAAAGGGTGGGAATGATGCTTCAGAATCAGGATGCCTACATTAAAGTAGCCGGCGGCGTCAAGCTGGATGAGCCGTCCATTGACCTCGCCATCACTGTAGCCATTGCTTCCAGCTTCCGGGACGTCCCGACAGAGCCGGGAGACGTCATTATTGGAGAGGTGGGGCTTACTGGTGAAGTGCGCCGCGTTTCCCGTATTGAGCAGCGGGTTATTGAAGCTGCAAAGCTTGGATTTACACGGGTTATTGTTCCGTCAAAAGTACTCGAAGGCTGGCAGGCGCCGGAGGGCATCGAAGTTGTCGGTGTGCAGACAGTGAGTGAAGCACTGGAAATAACGTTAGGAGGGAAGACACGTGGAACACCATCGTTCGAATTATGATGACAGTTTTATTAATGAGGTACTGCAGCTTGTCTCACCGGGAACCCCGCTCCGGGAAGGCATCGATAACGTTTTGAGAGCGGGAACCGGCGGACTGATCGTTCTCGGGTACAACAATGAAATGATGAATATCGTTAACGGAGGTTTCTTTATCAATACCGATTTTTCCCCGGCTTACTTGTATGAGCTGGCCAAAATGGACGGGGCGATCATTCTAAGTGAGGATGGCAGCCGGATTCTTTATGCAAATACGCAGCTCGTACCGGAAAACTCCATCGATTCCACAGAAACAGGGATCCGTCACAGAACTGCCCAGCGTGTAGCCAGACAGACGGGTAATCTCGTCATTTCCATTTCCCAGCGCAGAAATGTCATTACGCTTTACCAGGGGCAGTACCGCTACGCCCTGAAGGATATCGGCGTCATTTTGACAAAGGCAAATCAGGCCATTCAAACATTGGAAAAATACCAGGCCGTGCTGGATCAGAGCATTACAAACCTTGGAGCGCTGGAATTTGAAGAACTCGTAACGTTTCAGGAAGTATCCCAGGTGATGCACCGGATTGAAATGGTCCTCCGGATTAAGGGAGAAATTTTAAACTATGTGAACGAATTGGGGGACGAAGGGCGTCTGATTTCCATGCAGCTGGAGGAACTTGTGATGAATACAGAACAGGAAGCCCTCCTCCTGATTAAGGACTACATGAAAGAAGAAGATCAGAGTCCAAAGGATACGCTCCGAAAACTGAAGCGGCTTTCCAACGAGGAACTGCTTGATGATAATGTCATCGTGAAACTTCTCGGCTACGGAAAAATTACGAATTTGTCCGAATACGGTCTGCACCCGAGGGGATACCGTATATTAAACAAAATTCCGAGGCTTCCTGTCATGGTTGTAGACAACCTCGTCCGTGAGTTCGGCGAACTTTCCCGTATCACAAGAGCTTCCACTCAGGAACTGGATGAAGTGGAAGGTATCGGGGAAGCACGTGCAAAAAAAATCAAAGATGGACTGACGAGGATTCAGGAACAGCTGTTTATCGACAGACATATTTAAGCGGAAACCCTCAGTTGACATCGGAGGTATGGAAAGGTAAAATGAAAGATTACTCAAATTGACAGACAATTCTGACGGTGGTAAAGTAATACCAGGAATATGTAACTTTTTGTGAATTAATGCCTGCTGCAGTCACTTAAAGCGAAGTTAGCTATATTAAAAAGAAGGAGGTGACGGATATGCTGCATAAGATCGTACAGATGGTGATTCTTTTCATTGGGGGAACCATCGGTTATTTATTTCTGCCGGACGTTCTGCAGGCGCTGCCTGTCAATAATGTACCGGAATGGCTGACGAATGAATTTGCCGGTGCCGTGCTTGGTGCAATTATATTATTTTTCCTACTTTTCTGGTTTACGGACAATATCGTCGGCTTTATCCGCTACGTGGAAGAATCCATTATGAAATATCCTGCGACGGATCTGATTTTCGGAACGATAGGGCTGCTGATCGGACTCGGACTGGCTTCACTGATCACCGTGGCGCTGATGAGCATGGAAATACCGATAGTCAGTTCCATTCTCCCGGTGCTTCTCACATTGTTTTTCGGCTATCTCGGCTTCCGTGTTGGTTTTCAAAAGCGGGATGAACTGATGAACCTGTTTCCTGTCGGCCGCAGTCAGACTAGAAATGAGAAAAAAGAAGAGGCTGAAGAGCCGGGACGGAAAAATGAGGCGAAACTGAAAATTCTCGATACGAGTGTAATTATTGATGGCCGAATAGCAGATATCTGCCAGAGCGGATTTATCGAAGGTACTCTGATCATTCCGGAGTTTGTGCTGGAAGAGCTGCAGCACATTGCTGATTCTTCGGATGCCCTGAAAAGAAACCGGGGGCGGCGGGGGTTAGATATTTTGAATAAAATCCAGAAAGAACTCGATGTAGATGTGGAAATTTACGAAGGAGACTTCGAAGATATACAGGAAGTCGACAGCAAACTCGTCAAACTGGCGAAGGTAATGAACGGTTTTGTAGTGACAAACGATTTCAATTTGAATAAAGTATGTGATCTGCAGGGGGTGGCAGTTCTGAACATCAATGATCTTGCCAACGCCGTGAAACCGGTTGTTCTTCCTGGAGAAGAGATGCCGGTACAGGTTATTAAGGACGGCAAAGAGCAGAATCAGGGAATCGGTTATCTGGATGACGGTACGATGATCGTTGTGGAGGAAGGCAGCAGCCAGATCGGCAAGACGATTGAGGTTGTCGTGACAAGTGTCCTCCAGACTTCTGCCGGACGGATGATTTTTGCCAAACCGAAAGCACTGGAGAAAGCTCAATAATTTATAAAGGACGATGGGTATGTCTAGTTATCAGACCGTACTGCTCGCGGCCGGACAGGGAAAAAGAATGCAGGCCGGACGCAATAAGCAGTTTTTAACGATTGCCGGAACTCCTCTTCTTATTCACACACTTCGTGTGTTTGAAGAGGATTCGTTCTGTCAGGCAGTCGTACTTGTAGCCAATGATAAAGAAACAGAAGAAATCCGTGCCCTTCTTCAGGAATGGGGGCTCGGTAAAAAAACATCGATTGTTTCCGGCGGGAAAGAACGTCAGGACAGTGTTTCCTGCGGATTAAAGGCGCTGTCGGAAAACGGAGCGGGCGGAAAAGAAACTGTCCTCATCCATGACGCAGCGAGACCGTTTGTTACAAAAGACAAGCTTCAACAGCTGGCGGAAGAAGCTGCAGCTTCCGGGGCGGCTATCCTTGCGGTACGTGTGAAAGACACGGTGAAGGAAGTAACCGGAGGTACGATAACAAAAACAGTGGACCGTTCCAGTTTGTGGGCTGCCCAGACACCTCAGGCGTTTTCATTCGAGGTGATTGCTTCAGCCCACGAAAAAGCAGAAAAAAACAACTATCTTGGAACAGATGATGCCAGCCTGGTTGAATATACAGGCGGACCCGTTACAATAGTAGAAGGAACATATGAAAATTTTAAAGTAACGACACCGGAAGACATGATGTTTGCAGAAGCAGTCGTCAGAAGCCGGCAGGAGGGAAATCACAAATGAAAATAGGACAGGGATTCGATGTACATCAGCTTGAAGAAGGCAGGCCGCTGATTCTCGGAGGCATTGAAATACCTCATGACCGGGGACTGCTCGGACATTCAGATGCGGACGTGCTGCTTCATACGATTGCCGATGCAGCTCTCGGCGCAGTGGGGGAAGGAGATATCGGCCGGCATTTTCCCGATACTTCTCCGGAATTCAAAGATGCTGATTCTGCAGAGCTGCTTTCCCACGTGTGGAAAATAGTTGATAAAAAAGGGTACCGTCTCGGCAATGTGGACTGTACGATCATGGCCCAGAATCCGAAAATGGCTCCGCATATTCAGGCGATGCGGGAGCGGATTGCAGGACTCCTTCATGCGGACGTTAAGCAGGTGAATATTAAAGCAACGACGACCGAGAAGCTCGGCTTTACCGGGCGGGAGGAAGGTATTGCTTCCCAGGCAGTGATTCTGCTGAAAGAAAAATCGTAAAAAACACTTAAGAAGCTGCCCAGGCAGTGATAAAATAGACAAAGATTTTACAGCGAGGAAGGTGTCATACTATGACAGAAGATATTCGTGTCCGGTTCGCGCCGAGTCCTACGGGACATCTGCACATCGGCGGAGCGCGTGCCGCACTGTTTAATTATTTATTTGCCCGTCATCACGGCGGTACATTCGTTATCCGGATTGAAGATACTGATCAGGCCAGGAACGTGGATCAGGCGACAGAAAAGCTGCTTGAAAGCCTGAAATGGCTAGGTCTGGACTGGGACGAAAGTGTAGACAAGGGAGGTCCCTACGCCCCTTATAAAAGCATGGAGAGACTCGATACGTATCAAAAGTACGTGGATCAGCTGCTTGAAGAGGGGAAGGCCTACCACTGCTACATGACTTCTGAAGAACTCGAAAAAGAACGGGAAGAACAGCGCGCACGCGGGGAAACCCCAATGTACAGCGGGCGCGACCGCAACCTTACCGAAGAAGAGAAAAAAGCATACGAAGCGGAAGGCCGGAAGCCGGTTGTACGTTTTCTCGTACCAAAAGGTAAGGACATCCACGTCCAGGATGAAGTACGGGGCGACGTAACCTTCGAATCGGACGGTATCGGTGATTTTGTTATCGTGCGTCAGGATGGCATTCCGACATATAACTTCGCTGTGGTCATTGATGATCACCTGATGAAAATCAGCCACGTTATCCGCGGGGAGGAGCACCTCTCCAATACGCCGCGTCAAGTGCTTTTGTATGAAGCACTGGGATACGAAGCACCTGTCTTCGGCCATGCTTCGCTCATCCTGAATGAAGACCGTCAGAAAATGAGTAAGCGGGATGAAACGATTATCCAGTTTGTGGAACAGTACCGGGAGCTCGGGTACCTTCCGGAGGCGATCGTAAACTTTATTGCTCTCCTCGGCTGGTCACCCGGTGGCGAACAGGAACTGATGACACTTAAAGAGCTGGAACAGGAATTCCGTCTCGACCGTGTCATTAAAGCACCGGCGGTGTTTGATACGCAGAAGCTGGAATGGATGAACAATCAGTACATGAAAGCAGCCGACGAAGACCGTGTTGTTTGGCTTGCTCTTCCCCACCTTGTGAAAGCGGGTCGCCTTCCGGAACGAATGACAGAAGAACAGCGGCAGTGGGCCTATGATCTGATCGTGCTGCATCAGGAAAAGATGAGCTACGGTGCACAGATTGTGGAGCTGACAGAGTTGTTCTTTAAACAGGAAATCGATTATAATGAAGAAGCACAGGCCGTCCTGAATGAGGAGCAGGTGCCGGAAGTTCTTGCAGCTTTCCGTGATAAGCTTCTCGATCTGGAAACGTGGACTACCGATGATATTAAGCAGTCGCTTAAAGCAGTCCAGAAAGAAACCGGCCATAAAGGGAAAAAGCTTTTCATGCCGGTACGGATAGCCGTAACAGGTCAGATGCACGGCCCGGACCTGCAGAAAACAATTATCCTTCTAGGGAAAGATGTCGTCATCAAGCGGCTGGAGCAGCTGCTTGCCTCATAATTTAAAGTAGACCGGTATCGGAAGAAGTAGCCAGTATTCCCCTCCCAGAGAGAGCCGCCGCGGCTGGAAGCGGCTCATGTGGAAACAGGCGAAATGCACCCGGAAGCACGTCCGGTCAAATTTTTTAAAGCGGGATGCAGCTGAAGCATCCAAACAGAGTGGAACCGCGCTGTCAGGCGTCTCTGTGTCCAAAAGGCACAGAGACGTTTTTTTATCTTCTGTATTAAGAAGATAACCGAGAGGAGGTACTTATATGTTAAAAACACTGAAAAATGATGTGGATGTTGTACTGGAACGCGACCCTGCAGCAAGAAACCGGCTGGAAGTCATTATGACCTACTCCGGCGTCCATGCCGTCTGGGCCCACCGCCTGGCTCATTCCCTCTGGAAAAAGCGTCTGTACTTTCCGGCGAGATTCCTTTCCCAGGTGAGCCGTTTTTTTACAGGAATCGAAATTCATCCCGGAGCCCGGATAGGGGAACGACTTTTTATTGATCACGGGATGGGCGTAGTTATCGGAGAAACGTGTGAAATCGGTGACTGTGTCACTATCTTTCAGGGAGTAACCCTTGGAGGAACCGGTAAGGAGAAAGGGAAACGCCACCCGACGCTGGAAGACCATGTACTCGTTGCTTCCGGTGCAAAGGTGCTCGGTTCCATGCGTATCGGCAGGAATTCCCGAATCGGGGCCGGGTCGGTTGTTCTTAAAGAAGTACCTCCGAATTCAACGGTCGTAGGCATTCCAGGCCGCATCGTCGTTCAGGACGGAGTGAAAGTCGGAGACAACCTGGATCATATTAACCTGCCGGACCCTGTCGCTGACAAATTCCAGCAGCTGGAAAAAGATCTTATCCATTTGAAACGTGATGTAAAAGAAATGCGTGAAAAGCAAAAAGAGAAGGAAAAAGGGAAGGTGTAACTCAAGTATGACAATTCAGCTTTATAATACACTTACAAGACAGAAGGAAACGTTTAAGCCCATGGAAGAGGGCAGGGTAAAAATGTACGTGTGCGGTCCGACTGTCTACAATTATATTCATATCGGCAACGCCCGCCCGGCGGTTGTTTTTGATATGGTCAGGCGGTATTTGGAATACCGCGGATACGATGTTACTTATATTTCTAACTTCACGGACGTGGACGACAAAATCATTAAAGCCGCGGAGGAAATGGGAGAAGATGTGATGGCTGTTGCTGAGAGGTTTATTGAAGCCTATCACAATGATACGGGAGCCCTCGGCGTGCAGCAGGCCGACCTCCATCCCCGGGTGACGGATACCATGACGGAAATTATCGATTTTATTTCCCGGCTCATAGACAAAGGATATGCGTATGAATCCCAGGGAGATGTGTACTTCCGGACAAGACGTTTTGAGGGGTACGGCAAACTGTCCCATCAGTCCGTCGATGATCTGCAGGCAGGAGCCCGCGTAGAGGTAGGAGATAAAAAAGAAGATCCGCTTGATTTTGTACTCTGGAAAACAGCGAAAGAAGGGGAGATTTCCTGGGATAGTCCGTGGGGACAGGGGCGCCCGGGCTGGCACATCGAATGCTCGGCGATGGTTAAAAAATATCTCGGGGACACCATCGATATTCACGCCGGTGGTCAGGATCTTTCGTTTCCTCACCACGAAAACGAGATTGCCCAGTCGGAAGCGTTAAACGAAAAGCAGATGGCCAACTACTGGATACACAACGGCTACATTAATATCGATAACGAAAAAATGTCAAAATCACTTGGGAATTTCATTCTCGTCCATGATATTATCCGACAGTTTGATCCGGAAGTAGTCCGTTTTTTTATCGTAAATGCCCATTACCGCAGCCCGATCAACTTCAGCGATGAGCAGCTGGCCAGTGCCAAAAGCAGCCTGGAACGTATTAAAACAACTTATCAGAATCTGCACGAACGCAGGAAGCAAACAGCCGACCTTGGTCTGGAAAAAGACAAATGGCTGAAAATTATCAAAGAGCACGAAGAACGTTTTACAGCAAGCATGGACGACGATTTCAACAGTGCCAATGCGGTAGCGGTGATGTTTGATCTCGTCCGCCAGGCAAACATTTATTTGAATGAAAATCACACGAGGGAAGACGTGCTTGAAGCCTTCGTGAAGCAGTTTGAAGATATGGCTTTTGTCCTCGGCATGTCGCTCAAAATCGACGAAGAAATTCTCGATGAAGAAGTAGAGACCCTGATTGAAGAACGGATTGAGGCCAGAAAAAACAGGGAGTTTCAAAGAGCTGACGACATCCGGGAGGAATTAAAGCGCCGGCATATTTTATTGGAGGATACTCCGCAGGGCACGCGCTGGAAGCGGGGGGAAGCCGATGAAGCTGAATGAAAACGTCCAGGAACCTGAACAGCTGAGCGGACTGACGCTTGCCTACATGGGAGACGGAGTTTTTGAAATGTACGTGCGGTTCCGTCTGATTGCCCGCGGCGGAGTGCGACCTCATAAACTGCACCGGGAAGCAAAGCGCTACGTATCGGCCAAAGCCCAGTCCAAAATGTTAAAGAAGCTCCAGGAAGATGGTGTTTTGTCAGACGAAGAGATTTCTGTCGTCCGACGGGGGAGAAATGCAAAATCCGGCACAATTCCGAAAAACACCGATCGGGCAACCTATCAGAACAGTACGGCATTTGAAGCAATGATAGGTATGCTCTATCTTACCGGTCAGCAGGTCCGTCTGGATGAAATCGTACAAAAAGCATTCGACGTTGTCGAAGAAAAGGAGGGATCCCGTGGCTGAAGCAGAAGATTATGTAGCGGGGAAAAATCCGGTGATTGAAGCACTGAAAGGAGAACGGACAGTTCATAAAGTGCTGATAGCCGAAGGAACGACGAAAGGACAGGTGCAGCAGGTAATGAAGCTGTGCCGTGACAAAAAAGTACAGGTGCAGAACGTTCCGAAGAAAAAGCTCGATCAAATAGCGGGTGCACACCATCAGGGAGTGCTTGCCTATATAGCAGCTTTTGAATACGCAGAGGTCGATGAACTTTTCGACCGGGCGGAAGCCAGAGGGGAACTGCCGTTTATTCTGATTCTCGATGAGCTGGAAGACCCGCATAATCTTGGATCTATTCTCCGGACAGCGGATGCTTCGGGAGCGCACGGGGTAATCATTCCAAAAAGGCGATCCGTCAGCCTGACGGCTACTGTCGCAAAAGCATCGGCAGGAGCAATAGAATACGTTCCGGTAGCGCGGGTGACAAACATTGCAAAGACGATGGATGAACTGAAAGACCGGGGACTCTGGTTTGTCGGAACCGATGCGAAAGGAAGTCAGGATTACCGGGAAGTGGACTTTGATATGCCGACAGGAATCGTTATAGGAAGCGAAGGAAAGGGGATGAGCCGTCTCGTCCGCGAAAAGTGCGATTTTCTCGTGCAGATCCCTCTGCTTGGAAAAGTAACTTCCCTGAATGCTTCCGTGGCCGCATCTCTTTTAATGTACGAAGTGTACCGCCGCCGCTCCCCGCTCTCAGAGGGCGGACGATGAAACGTCTGCTTTTTGTAGACGGCTATAACATCATAGGTGACTGGCCGGAACTAAAGACCCTCCAGGAAAAGGATCTGGAGGGGGCGCGGGATATGCTGATCGAAAAAATGGCGGAATATCAGGCATATACGGGTGTCGAGGTTACGATTGTATTCGATGCCCATATGGTCCCCGGCCTTGGGAAAAAATACCGCCAGTACGAACTCGGTATTATTTATACGAAGGAAAAAGAAACGGCCGATGAGTGTATAGAAAGACTCGTTAACGAAACGAAGCGGGTGGACCGCCAGATTTACGTAGCAACCTCCGATTTTATGGAGCAGAGAGTCATTTTTGCAAGCGGTGCCTATCGAAAATCAGCGCGGGAGCTGCGGACGGAGATGGAGCAGATAGAGCAGGGGATCCGGGTCGATGTGGAAAAAACGAAAACACTGAAAGCGAGAACGAAACTTCCTATCGACAAAGAAATGGCAGAACTTTTTGAAAAATGGCGCCGCGGAAAGCGTTAACTGGTTGCGATTTCCTTTTTTATCAAGTATACTGATGATACTATCAGGCGTCCTGCAAGGTTGGGCCCTGGCAGACTAGAGTACGTTTTTTCCGGCGGCTGCGGGAAAAACAGGTCGGAGGGATGGCAGTGGCTGTGAACTTCATGGAGAAGGGTATGCAGGAAAAATATCGTGCCGTAAGCGATGAAACACTGGTCAGCTATGTACGTGAAGGTGACACCGGGGCCTTGGAGTATTTAATTACCAAGTACCGAAACTTTGTGCGTGCGAAGTCCCGGGCGTATTTCTTAATAGGAGGGGATCACGAAGACATTGTGCAGGAAGGAATGATCGGACTCTACAAAGCGATCAGAGATTTCCAGGGGGATAAGCTTTCCTCTTTTCGTGCCTTTGCCGAGCTGTGTATTACCCGCCAGATTATTACCGCGATTAAAACAGCAACCCGGCAGAAGCACATTCCACTGAATTCGTATATTTCCCTCGATAAGCCGATCTATGATGAAGAGTCGGACCGCACGCTGCTGGATGTACTGACGGGCCACGGAGTGACGGATCCGGAACAGCTTCTGATTAATCAGGAGGAATTCCACGACATTGAGATGAAAATGGGAGAGCTGCTCAGCGAGCTTGAACGTGAAGTTCTGATGCAGTATCTGGAAGGCCGTTCCTATCAGGAAATGTCGGAAGATTTAAAAAGGCATGTAAAATCAATCGATAACGCGCTGCAGCGGGTAAAACGAAAGCTGGAACGCTATGTGGAACTGAAAGAAGTAAAAATACCATAAAGCACCAGCGCTTCCGGCGGATTTGTAAAGCTGGGAGTGCTTTTTTGTAAGTTTACGGGCGGATTTCAGCATACAAACCAAGATCAGAAAATACGCACGAGGAATAAGAACTCCTTTGCAGCCGGAAGCTTTCCCGGGGGACTGCCTTCAGTTGATTTATGCGAAAAAGCTCATATAAGTGGATTCTCAGGCGGCGCTGAAGCCTCCGGGAGGCACCGTCTTCCATGGAGGTTTTTTTATCGGGCGGACGTTTTAATAGAATCATACAGATTGTTCGTATGTTTAAAAACAGCACTATTAAATTTATTCATACATAAAAAATCAGGGATGACCGTGAAGCCCCGCGGAGGTGTGATTACGGGACGACATTGACACCGGAGCCTGGCGTGTGATAAGTTCAACTAGTATGTATACGTACGCGTAAGGAGGTGGAGAGTTTGAAAAACAAGACGGCTCTCGCCTGTCAACGCTGTCAGACACGCAATTACTGGACTACAAAAACATCTAGCAGCCGGGAAGAGCGGCTTCAGATAAAAAAATACTGTAAAAAATGTGCTGCCCATACAATGCATGCGGAAACAAAGTGAGCGGACTGGAGGTGTATGGAATGGCTGAAGGTGCAAAAAAACCGGTCAGGTTTTTAAAGGAAGTAACGACAGAAATGAAGCGGGTAACGTGGCCGACGGGCAGAGAACTCCGTAAGTACACGGGAGTTGTTGTTGCCACAGTAACGTTCATTGCGATCTTCTTTGCAATCTCTGACTTCATTATCTCGTCGCTGCTGCAGTTGATCGCTAATTAAAACACGGCGCGTCAGTTATGAAACGCCGTAAGAGGAGGGAAAGGCAGGGTCGCCCTGACTATATGGATAAAAACTGGTATGTAGTACACACGTATTCCGGCTATGAAAACAAAGTGAAGACCAACCTGGAAAAGCGGGTGGAGTCCATGGACATGGTGGATAAAATCTTCCGCGTTCTTGTTCCGGTCGAAGAAGAAACAGAGATCAAAAACGGTAAGAGCAAGCAGGTAACTAAAAAAGTCTTCCCCGGGTATGTCATCGTAGAAATGGTCATGACAGATGATTCCTGGTATGTTGTGCGAAACACGCCGGGAGTAACAGGGTTCGTTGGGTCCTCTGGTGCAGGATCCAAACCGACGCCGCTTCTTCCGGAAGAAGCAGAAGCTATCCTGAAGCAGATGGGTGTAGCATCACCTAAGCAGGAAGTGGATTTTGAAATCAAAGAACCCGTCAAAGTAAAAGAAGGTCCGTTCGCCGACTTTACCGGTACAATTGAAGATATTTCTGCTGAGAAGCAGAAGCTGAAAGTACACGTGAATATGTTCGGGCGGGAAACACCGGTGGAGCTTGACTTCAACCAGGTGGAAAAAATCTAATTCGATCATGAAAAAACACCTTGTCAACGAGGTGTGGAAGTGATAGAATTTGAATGTTGCTATGGAACGTGGACAATTGTTCACGTTTTTCCTGCTGAAAAGCAGGTTTTATGAGTGGGAGAGCAGAAAGCTCGGTTTACCACATCACGGACTTAAGGAGGTGTGTCGCGTGGCAAAGAAGGTAATTAAAGTTGTAAAACTACAAATTCCAGCTGGTAAAGCTAACCCAGCACCACCGGTCGGGCCAGCGCTTGGTCAGGCAGGGATAAATATCATGGGATTCTGTAAGGAATTCAACGCTCAGACTCAGGAGCAGGCTGGTCTTATTATTCCAGTTGAAATCACTGTTTTTGAAGATCGTTCATTCACTTTTATCACAAAAACTCCGCCGGCAGCGGTTCTTCTGAAGAAAGCTGCAGGAATCGAATCCGGTTCCGGTGAGCCGCACAGCAAGAAAGTTGCTACGGTTAAACGTGATCAAGTACGTGAGATCGCAGAAACAAAAATGCCTGACCTGAACGCAGCTGATGTAGAAGCAGCTATGCGTATGGTTGAAGGTACAGCCCGAAGCATGGGAATCAACATCGAAGACTAATGAGGCCTGAGGCCAGGAAGGTTGCGAGTAAAGGGTGCTGTCCCTGCCTGATTTATTCAGGTTCGCAACCTTTATTAGTGGGAGGTATAACCGCTAAAACCACAATAGGGAGGAACTAACATTGGCTAAAAAGAACAGCAAAAAGTATGAAGATGCACTGAAGCTTGTAGACCGTGAAAAAGCTTACGAAGTCAGCGAAGCAGTAGATGTTGTTAAACAGACTGCTAAAGCCAACTTTGATGAAACTATAGAACTTGCAGCACGCCTCGGCGTTGATCCAAAGAAAGCTGATCAGCAGATCCGCGGTGCTGTCGTGCTTCCGCACGGAACTGGTAAAACCCAGAGTGTAATTGTTTTCGCAAAAGGTGAAAAAGCAAAAGAAGCTGAAGCAGCAGGAGCGGATGTTGTAGGGGAAGAAGACCTCATCAACCGCGTCAGCCAGGGCTGGCTTGATTTCGACGTAGTAGTAGCTACGCCGGACATGATGGCTCAGGTTGGTAAGCTCGGACGCGTGCTTGGACCAAAAGGTCTTATGCCGAACCCGAAAACAGGCACTGTTACATTTGATGTAACAAAAGCTGTAGAAGAAATTAAAGCTGGTAAAGTGGAGTACCGTGTTGACAAGACCGGAAACCTTCACGTGCCGATTGGTAAAGCTTCTTTCGACAACAGCAAGCTGGAAGAAAACTTCCGCACAATGATGGAAACAATTGTTAAAGTGAAGCCTGCAGCGGCAAAAGGAACTTACATCCGCGGCGTGGCAGTAGCAGCAACAATGGGTCCTGGTGTGAAAGTTAATACAAACGAATTTAAACTGTAGTTGACTTCGCCCTGATGGGCAGGTTATACTGTTAGTTGTTAATTAAATAGATCATACCGTAGACAGCAGGTGCTTCCGGGCTTAATTTCCTGCCGAGGTTTCGAGCGGAATGCTTCCCGTCCTTCCAAGGAAGGCGGGAGATATATCAGCCTGCCTCTACGTCTGCGGATGTAGAGGCATTTTTTCGGCCTTAACAAATTTCCGGTATGAACAACTTAACGTATAGGAGGTGTCAACATGAGCACAGTAATCGATCAAAAAAGCCAGGTTGTAGATGAGATTGCAGGCAAGCTGAAAGACAGCAAAGCAGCAATTGTCGTCGACTACCGCGGTCTTAACGTTGCAGAAGTAACAGAACTTCGTCAGCAGCTGCGTGATGCAGGTATCGACTTTAAAGTGTATAAAAACACAATGGTCCGCCGTGCTACAGCAGAAACTGATCTGACTGGTATCGACGAGCAGCTTGTCGGACCAACGGCAATTGCTTTCGGATACGACGATGTCGTAGCTCCAGCGAAGCTTCTTAACAACTTTGCGAAAGAGCACGAGGCTCTTGAGCTGAAAGCAGGCGTTATCGACGGAGAAGTAGCTACTTTGGAACAGGTTAAAGCACTTGCAGAACTTCCTTCCTACGAAGGTCTTCTCTCCATGCTTGCCAACGTAATTCAGGCTCCGGTCCGCGGACTGGCAATCGCTACGAAAGCCGTTGCGGATAAGAAAGAAGAAGAAGAAAGCGCGTAACGCGTCCAGCCGTTCAGCGGCATAAAAACTAATTATAAATAGGAGGAACACAATCATGACAAATCAAGAGATTATTGATGCAGTGAAAGAAATGTCTGTACTAGAGCTTAACGACCTAGTAAAGGCAATCGAAGAAGAGTTTGGTGTAACAGCAGCAGCGCCGGTAGCAGTAGCAGGCGGCGGAGCAGAAGCAGAAGAAGAGCAGTCTGAATTCGACGTAGTTCTTACTGACGCAGGTTCTTCCAAGATCGGTGTTATCAAGGTTGTTCGTGAAATCACTGGACTTGGCCTTAAAGAAGCAAAAGCACTTGTTGATGGCGCGCCATCCCCAGTTAAAGAAGGCGTTTCTAAAGAAGATGCTGACGAGCTTAAAGCTAAGCTTGAAGAAGCTGGAGCGAAAATCGAGGTTAAGTAATCGACCTCTTATAGCAGAAGCCCGCTTTGGATTCATTCCAAAGCGGGCTTTTTTCATCCGTAAAATTATGGTCTCCCTGTTCCGGACGGTCTTCTCTCCAGACCGCTTTAAATAATCAATCCAAAGAATACGGACGAAGGCAGAATCCTGAAAAGTATCCGGCAGAAGGTGTAAAATGTTGAAGTCGGGTGTTTTCTCCCTGGCGATAGTGAAAACTGCCCGGACCGGAAGTTTAAACAAGTTATTAATATATCAATAGAATCTCTGCATTAAAAAACATAAGGATGGGAGGAAGAAAGAATGACCGATCATTATTATTCCAAAAAGCCGTCTGCGGGGAGCCGCCGGGTAAGAATGGAAGAAGAAATCCGCGGGGTGGAACTTGTATACACAGTGGACGAAGGAGTGTTTTCCAAAAGGGGCGTTGATTTTGGCTCCCGCCTTCTCGTAGAAAACCTTGAGGAACCGGAAGTGACCGGCCCGTTTATTGACGCAGGATGCGGGTGGGGGCCGATAGGACTTACCGCTGCCCATCTGTTTCCGGAACGGACGGTGCACATGGTGGATGTGAACGAGCGGGCGGTGGAACTGACCCGGGAAAATGCAGAAACGAATAAAATCCGCAATGTAAAAATATACGAGCAGGATCTTCTCACCGGGGAAAAAGAGGGAGCGTTCGCAGCGGTGATCTCCAATCCGCCGATCCGTGCCGGTAAGGAAACGGTTTTCCGTTTGTACGAGCAGGCGTGGAGGGTGCTGAAACCCGGAGGAGAACTCACAGTCGTTATCCAGAAAAAACAGGGAGCTCCTTCAACAAAGAAGAAGCTGGAAGAAATCGGATTTACCGTGGAGACGAAAGCAAAAGCTAAAGGGTATTTTATCTTCTGTGGGAAAAAACATTGACGTTGACAACCTGTTGTGTTAGTGTTATTTAATGCGTATGAATATGAAAATAGGGTTATTATGCTCTTTCATATTACAGCACTGCCGTGTCAATAGATTTTAATAGAGAACGTGAAAGAAAAAGGGTGAAGGCAAGAAAACTATGGACGTCTTTGAAGATGCAGTATGAGAAGACCTTAGTACCCTTTTTTTCTTTGTTTCCAGAGTTTATCCGCGCATTTTCTACACTATATCCTCTGTGTCCATTATTAGCAAAGTATCGTTCTCGGGCACATTCCACAGTCTGTGATCAGTTTAATCATGCTATCAATCAGAGGCAGTAATGTCTCTTGATGATAAAAACGTTAGGTTTGAGGGGTGAATGAGTTGACAGGTCAACTAGTTCAGTATGGACGCCACCGCCAGAGAAGAAGCTACGCACGAATTAATGAAGTGCTTGATCTGCCGAATTTGATCGAGATTCAGACGGCTTCCTATCAATGGTTTCTTGATGAAGGTATTCAGGAGATGTTTCAGGACATCTCGCCAATCGAGGATTTTACAGGTAACCTCGTATTGGAATTTGTCGATTATAGTTTAGGAGAACCAAAGTATCCCGTCGACGAATCAAAAGAACGCGACGTGACGTATTCTGCTCCGCTTCGGGTAAAGGTCCGTCTCATTAACCAGGAGACAGGCGAAGTAAAAGAGCAGGAAGTATTTATGGGTGATTTCCCGCTTATGACTGACACCGGAACATTTATTATTAACGGTGCTGAACGTGTTATCGTATCCCAGCTGGTCCGTTCACCGAGCGTGTATTTCAGCGATAAGATCGATAAAAACGGAAAGCGCGGCTATACCGCGACGGTTATTCCGAACCGCGGCGCCTGGCTTGAGCTGGAAACAGATGCAAAAGACGTCGTCTACGTACGAATCGACCGCACACGAAAAATTCCGGCAACGGTACTTCTTCGTGCGCTTGGATTCGGCTCTGATCAAGAAATCATTGATCTGCTTGGAGAAGATGAGTACCTGCGTAACACGCTGGAAAAAGATAATACAGACGGATCAGAAAAAGCACTGCTTGAGATTTACGAGCGACTGCGCCCTGGCGAGCCGCCGACAGTAGAGAGTGCAAGAAGCCTTCTTGATTCCCGCTTCTTCGATCCGAAGCGCTACGACCTTGCGAATGTCGGCCGCTATAAAATGAACAAAAAGCTTCATATTAAAAATCGTCTCTTCAATCAGCGTCTTGCTGAAACACTCGTTGACCCGGAAACCGGGGAAATCCTTGCAGAAGAAGGAACAGTTATTGACCGCCGCGTGCTGGATAAACTGATCCCTTACTTTGAGAACGGTGTAGGATTTGACCGTTTCAATCTGCAGGGCGGTGTTATTGATGATGAGGACGTAGATCTTCAGTCAGTAATGATTTACTCCCAGAAGCCTTCAGAAGAAGGAGAAACGATCAAGGTCATTGCAAACGGGGAAATTGATACGAAAATCAAAAATATCACCCCGGCGGATATCATCTCTTCCATCAGCTATTTCTTTAACCTTCTTCACGGAGTAGGAAATACGGATGATATCGACCATCTCGGTAACCGTCGTCTGCGTTCTGTCGGAGAACTTCTTCAGAACCAGTTCCGGATCGGACTTTCCCGTATGGAACGTGTGGTACGTGAGCGTATGTCCATTCAGGATGCCAGCATGATTACACCGCAGGCGCTTATTAACATCCGCCCGGTTATCGCTTCTATTAAAGAGTTTTTCGGAAGCTCCCAGCTTTCCCAGTTCATGGATCAGACGAATCCGCTTGCCGAACTTACGCATAAGCGGCGGCTGTCTGCGCTTGGACCCGGCGGGCTGACGCGTGAACGTGCCGGCTTTGAGGTGCGTGACGTTCACTATTCCCACTACGGGCGTATGTGTCCAATTGAAACGCCGGAAGGACCGAACATTGGTCTGATTAACTCTCTGTCTTCTTTCGCGAAGGTGAATCCATTTGGTTTCATCGAGTCTCCGTACCGCCGGGTCGATCACGAAAAAGGCCTCGTAACTCAGGAAGTTGACTATTTGACAGCTGATGAAGAGGACAACTATGTTGTCGCTCAGGCGAATGCGAAGCTGGATGAGGACGGCCATTTCGTAGATGAAAATATTATCTGCCGTTTCCGCGGGGAAAACATTATCGTTGCCCGTGACCGCGTAGACTATATGGACGTATCACCGAAGCAGGTAGTTTCTGCAGCAACAGCCTGTATCCCATTCCTTGAAAACGATGACTCCAACCGTGCTCTTATGGGAGCAAACATGCAGCGTCAGGCAGTGCCTCTTATCGAGCCGCACTCCCCTCTCGTCGGTACAGGTATGGAACACGTGTCTGCCAAAGATTCCGGAGCTTCGATCGTAGCTGCGAAGCCGGGACGCGTAGAACGCGTATCCGCAAAATATATCGATATCCGTGAAATCAAGACGATGGAAGGCCGGGAAGTAGAAGGAGACGTAAACCGCTACAACCTGACGAAGTTTGAACGTTCCAACCAGGGTACCTGCTACAATCAGCGACCGATCGTAGCGGAAGGGAACATCGTGGAAAAAGGAGAAATCCTTGCCGATGGTTCTTCCATGGAAAAGGGAGAAATGGCTCTCGGCCAGAACGTGCTTGTCGGTTTCATGACATGGGACGGCTACAACTACGAGGATGCGATTATCCTCAGTGAGCGTCTTGTAAAAGACGATGTATATACGTCCATTCATATTGAGGAATACGAATCTGAAGCCCGTGACACGAAGCTTGGACCGGAAGAAATTACACGCGACATTCCAAACGTCGGAGACGATGCGCTCCGTAACCTGGACGACCGCGGTATTATCCGTGTCGGAGCGGAAGTGAAAGATGGGGACATTCTCGTCGGTAAAGTAACTCCTAAAGGGGTGACGGAACTGACAGCAGAAGAACGTCTTCTCCACGCGATCTTCGGTGAAAAAGCCCGTGAAGTCCGGGATACTTCCCTTCGTGCACCGCACGGCGGCGACGGGATCGTCCTTGATGTGAAGATCTTTAACCGGGAAGACGGCGACGAACTTCCTCCTGGCGTGAATCAGCTTGTACGTGTCTACATCGTACAGAAGCGTAAGATTCACGAAGGGGATAAAATGGCCGGTCGTCATGGTAACAAAGGTGTTATTTCCAAGATCCTTCCGGAAGAAGATATGCCTTATCTGCCGGACGGCACGCCGATCGACATTATGCTTAACCCGCTTGGTGTACCATCACGTATGAACATCGGACAGGTGCTGGAGCTGCATATGGGTATGGCTGCACGCCAGCTCAACATGCACATTGCTACACCGGTATTTGACGGAGCGAATGAAGAAGATGTATGGTCTACGATCGAAGAAGCCGGGATGGCCCGCGACGGAAAAACCGTCCTTTATGACGGACGAAGCGGGGAGCCTTTTGACAGCCGTGTCTCTGTCGGTGTTATGTATATGATTAAACTGGCACACATGGTCGATGATAAGCTTCACGCCCGTTCGACTGGTCCTTATTCCCTTGTTACGCAGCAGCCGCTCGGTGGTAAAGCCCAGTTCGGTGGACAGCGCTTCGGGGAAATGGAAGTATGGGCACTGGAAGCATATGGTGCCGCCTACACCCTTCAGGAGATTCTGACCGTCAAATCCGATGATACAATCGGCCGTGTGAAAACGTACGAAGCGATTGTAAAAGGTGAAAATGTACCGGAGCCGGGAGTGCCTGAATCTTTCAAAGTATTGATTAAGGAACTGCAGAGTCTTGGTATGGACGTGAAGATGCTTTCCAGCAATGATGAAGAAATTGACATGCTTGAAATAGATGAAGAGGAAGAGCAGACGAACGATAAGCTGAATCTGAATCTGGAATCAGGTGGAGAATCTAACGCGTAACCGGTGAATTCGAATGCTGAAAGGGAGGTTGGCCCCTTGATAGATGTAAATAACTTTGAATATATGAAAATCGGTCTTGCTTCCTCCGACAAGATCCGCTCTTGGTCACGCGGAGAAGTAAAAAAACCGGAAACGATTAACTATCGTACCCTCAAACCGGAAAAGGACGGGCTTTTCTGTGAGCGCATCTTCGGTCCGACAAAGGACTGGGAGTGCCACTGCGGCAAGTATAAACGAGTCCGCTATAAAGGCGTCGTCTGCGACCGGTGCGGAGTGGAAGTAACACGTGCGAAAGTACGGCGTGAGCGTATGGGGCACATTGAACTTGCTGCCCCTGTTTCCCACATCTGGTACTTCAAAGGAATTCCAAGCCGTATGGGACTTGTCCTCGACATGTCCCCGCGGTCCCTGGAAGAAGTCATTTACTTTGCTTCCTACGTTGTAACAGATACAGGAGATACGCCGCTTGAGCTGAAGCAGCTTCTTTCCGAAAAAGAGTACCGCGCGTACCGTGAAAAGTACGGACGCACCTTCAATGCAGAAATGGGAGCAGAAGCTATCCGCAAACTGCTTGAAGATATTGATCTGGATAAAGAAGCGAACATGCTGAAAGAAGAGCTGGAAACGGCACAGGGCCAGCGGCGTACACGTGCAATCAAACGTCTGGAAGTGCTTGAAGCGTTCCGCCACTCTGATAACGATCCGGACTGGATGGTACTCGACGTACTCCCTGTTATACCACCGGAACTCCGGCCGATGGTGCAGCTGGACGGCGGCCGTTTTGCCACGTCTGACCTGAACGATCTGTACCGCCGGGTTATTAACCGGAACAACCGTCTGAAGCGTCTTCTGGATCTTGGTGCTCCGAGCATCATCGTACAGAACGAAAAGCGGATGCTTCAGGAAGCAGTGGATGCTCTTATCGATAACGGCCGTCGGGGCCGTCCGGTCACCGGACCGGGTAACCGTCCGCTTAAATCTCTTTCACATATGCTGAAAGGAAAGCAGGGACGTTTCCGTCAAAACCTTCTCGGTAAACGTGTAGACTACTCCGGACGTTCGGTTATCGTTGTAGGTCCGCACCTGAAAATGTACCAGTGCGGTCTGCCGAAAGAAATGGCACTGGAGCTCTTCAAGCCTTTCGTCATGAAGGAGCTTGTAGGCAAAGGCCTCGCTCACAATATTAAGAGTGCAAAACGTAAAGTAGAACGTGTCCACCCGGAAGTGTGGGACGTACTGGAAGAAGTTATCCGGGAACACCCGGTACTTCTGAACCGTGCACCGACGCTGCACCGTCTTGGAATTCAGGCGTTTGAACCAACGCTCGTCGAAGGACGTGCGATCAAGCTTCACCCGCTCGTATGTACGGCTTATAACGCCGACTTTGACGGGGACCAGATGGCTGTACACGTACCGCTTTCTGCCGAAGCACAGGCAGAGTCGCGTCTTCTTATGCTTGCAGCTCAGAACATCCTGAATCCGAAGGACGGTAAGCCGGTTGTAACACCTTCCCAGGATATGGTTCTCGGTAACTACTACCTGACGCTGGAGCGCGCGGGGTCAGCCGGTGAAGGAACAACTTTCCATGCACCGAACGAAGTACTGACAGCTTATCAGAATGGCTACGTACACCTGCATACGCGGATTGCGCTTCCGGTAAAATCCATTGATAAAGCCAATTTCCGGGATGAGTTTGAAGATCACCTTCTTCTCACTTCCGTCGGGAAAGTAATTTTCAATGAGATCCTGCCGAAGTCCTTCCCATATGTGAACGAGCCGACAGCAGAGAACCTGGAAATTGAAACACCTTCCCGCTACATGGTGAAAGCCGATACAGATGTGAAGAAGGAATTCAGTGAACGGGAAATCGTTGCGCCGTTTAAAAAAGGCTTCCTTGGGGATATCATCGCCGAAGTCTTCAAAAAGTTTAAGATTTCCGAAACGTCCGTCATGCTTGATAAAATGAAGGATCTTGGATTCTACTATTCCACAAAAGCAGGCGTAACAGTTGGTGTATCCGACATCGTTGTGCTGAAGGACAAGCAGGATATTCTCGACGACGCGGAAGAAAAAGTATCGAAAATTTCCAAGCAGTTCCGCCGTGGTCTGATTACGGAAGACGAGCGGTACGATAAAGTAATTGAAGTCTGGGGTAAAGCCAAGGATGTTATCCAGGAAAAGCTTCTCGGAACGCTTGATAAAACGAACCCGATCTTTATGATGAGTGATTCCGGAGCGCGTGGTAACGCGTCCAACTTCACCCAGCTTGCCGGTATGCGTGGTCTGATGGCAAACCCGTCCGGACGTATTATCGAGTTGCCGATCAAATCCAGTTTCCGTGAAGGTCTGACAGTACTCGAGTACTTTATTTCCACGCACGGGGCACGAAAAGGTCTGGCGGATACCGCTCTGAAAACAGCAGACTCCGGTTATCTTACACGCCGTCTCGTAGACGTTGCCCAGGATGTTATTATCCGGGAAGAAGACTGCGGCACGGACCGTGGACTTGAAGTACAGGCGATTACGGAAGGTGCCGAAGTTATTGAAGGTCTTTACGACCGTCTTGTCGGCCGTTCTGCCTTCCAGAACGTTTATCATCCGGAAACGAATGAACTTCTTGTTGCACGCAATGAAGAAATCTCCGAAGATACAGCAAAAGTAATTGAAGATTCCGGTATTAAAACGGTGCTTATCCGTTCTGTGTTCACGTGTGATACGAAACACGGATCCTGTAAAAAGTGTTACGGCCGTAACTTGGCGACAGGAGCAGAAGTGGAAGTCGGAGAAGCTGTTGGTATTATTGCTGCCCAGTCCATCGGGGAGCCGGGTACTCAGCTGACTATGCGTACGTTCCACACAGGCGGGGTAGCCGGAGACGACATTACCCAGGGTCTGCCGCGTATTCAGGAAGTATTTGAAGCCCGTAATCCAAAAGGGCAGGCAGTTATTTCCGAAATTGAAGGTAAAATTACTGATATTCGGGAAGCGAATGACAAAAAAGAAATCGTCGTCCAGAATGCAATCGAAACACGCACGTACCCGACACTCTACGGCTCACGACTCAAAATGGAAGTTGGCGACGAAGTGAGACCGGGACAGGAACTGACAGAAGGTTCCATCGATCCGAAAGAACTTCTGAAAGTTTCCGGTGTACACGGAGTACAGGAATACCTGCTCCGCGAAGTGCAGAAAGTTTACCGTATGCAGGGTGTGGAAATCGGCGACAAGCACGTTGAAGTAATGGTTCGTCAAATGATGCGCAAAGTACGCGTTATTGACGCCGGAGATACAGAAGTACTTCCGGGATCCCTTGTGGAAATCCATCAGTTTAACGACGTCAACCGTGATATCCTTCTGAAAGGGCGCCGCCCTGCAACAGGACTTCCGGTACTGCTCGGTATTACGAAAGCTTCACTTGAAACAGATTCCTTCCTATCTGCCGCTTCCTTCCAGGAAACGACACGCGTTCTCACAGACGCTGCCATTAAAGGCAAGCGTGATGAACTTGTCGGCCTGAAGGAAAATGTTATCATCGGTAAACTTGTACCTGCCGGAACCGGCATGCAGCGCTACCGTCAAATGAAGCATGTAGATCTGGAAGAAAAAGAAACAGAAGATACAATGGAAGAAGTTACAGCACGCGAAGAATAAACAGTCAGTCCGGGGGCGGGTGGAAGCTCCCGGTTTTCCCGAAGAGGGAAGACCGGAGCAACGGAAGAAAATCCCGTATAAAAGTATTGACACTGTACGTCCCCGGTGATAGTATATCTAAGTGTGCCAAATACCTGATGCTTTGGAGGATAAAGATGTCTTATGAAAAAGTAGCACAGGCAGCAGAGAAAGTCGTCGGCACGAAGCAGACATTAAAAGCACTGGAAAGTGAACAGGTCAGAGAGCTCATAGTGGCGCAGGATGCAGACCGCGACATACTTGAAAGAGTACTGGCGGCTGCGGAACATCTCGAAGTTCCAGTAGGCTATGTAGAGTCGATGAAAAAGCTCGGCCGTGCCTGCGGAATTGATGTAAATGCAGCCATCGTAGCGATAAAAAAGTAAAAAAAGTTTTTGCTGGGTTCCCAGGAAATCAGCAAAAACTTTCCTTTTACCCATTTGTGAACCACCTGGACCAGTGGGCTTGCATTTCGAATAAGAAGGGAGGACAAATCAATGCCTACAATTAATCAGCTTGTACGCAAAGGCCGTGAGTCAAAGCCAACAAAGTCAGACTCCCCGGCTCTTAACCGTGGCTACAACAGCTACAAAAAGAGACAAACACACGAGGATTCCCCGCAGAAGCGCGGTGTATGTACCCGTGTTGGGACAATGACGCCAAAGAAGCCGAACTCCGCCCTGCGTAAATACGCGCGTGTTCGTCTTACGAACCAGATTGAAGTAACAGCTTACATCCCTGGAATCGGGCACAACCTTCAGGAGCACAGTGTTGTGCTTATCCGTGGAGGACGTGTAAAGGACCATCCGGGTGTACGTTACCACATTGTACGTGGTGCACTTGACACAGCAGGTGTCGAAGGCCGACGTCAGAGCCGTTCAAAATACGGTACGAAACGACCTAAGTAATAAAAGGCTGCCAGCCGGCCGCATTATAATTGAAAGGAGGGACCTATATGCCTCGTAAAGGACCAGTACCTCGCCGCGATGTATTAGCCGACCCTATCTATAAGTCAAAACTTGTTACCCGCCTGATCAACCGAATCATGATCGACGGAAAAAAGGGAACAGCTCAGAAGTCACTATATAACGCTTTTGATCTAGTCCGCGAACGTTCCGGCAAAGATCCTCAGGAAGTGTTTGAAGAAGCACTGAAGAACATCATGCCGGTTCTGGAAGTTAAAGCCCGCCGTGTCGGTGGTGCCAACTACCAGGTACCGATTGAAGTTAAGCCGGAGCGTCGTACGACACTTGGACTTCGCTGGCTCGTAAGCTACGCCCGCCTTCGTGGTGAAAAGACGATGGAAGAGCGTCTTGCGAACGAAATCATGGATGCAGCCAACAACACAGGTGCAGCCGTGAAGAAGCGTGAAGAAACACACAAAATGGCAGAAGCAAACAAAGCGTTTGCTCATTACCGCTGGTAAGCCGTATAAAAAGTGTGCACATCACTCAGGGAAGCGGGCACTGTTCCGCTTTTCTGCGGTGAATATAACTTGATTTACAGGAAGGAGAAAGACACATGCCAAGAGAGTTCTCCTTAGAAAAGACACGTAACATTGGTATCATGGCTCACATTGACGCTGGTAAGACAACAGCGACGGAGCGTATTCTTTTCTACACAGGACGTATCCATAAAATTGGTGAAACTCACGACGGCGGCTCCCAGATGGACTGGATGGAGCAGGAGCAGGAGCGTGGGATCACAATTACGTCTGCAGCAACAACAGCACAGTGGGAAGGTCACCGTATCAACATCATCGATACTCCGGGACACGTAGACT
Source organism: Bacillus sp. (in: firmicutes) (assembly GCA_003560495.1). Lineage (GTDB taxonomy): Bacteria > Bacillota > Bacilli > Bacillales > Salisediminibacteriaceae > Alkalicoccus. Next base: position 31,261 of record PWLM01000229.1, read on the forward strand.
TCACAGTAGAAGTAGAACGTTCCCTGCGTGTACTTGATGGTGCAGTAGCGGTACTTGACGCACAGTCCGGTGTTGAACCACAGACGGAAACAGTATGGCGTCAGGCTACCACCTACGGCGTACCTCGTATCGTATTTGTCAACAAGATGGATAAGCTGGGCGCTGACTTCATCTACTCCCTTGGAACGCTTCAGGACCGCCTTGGTGCGAATGCAGCAGCAGTTCAGCTTCCTATTGGAGCGGAAGACGATTTCGAAGGCATCATCGATCTGATCGATATGCAGGCGTTCTTCTACCTTGATGACCTCGGCCAGCGCAGTGAATCACGTGAAATTCCGGAAGAGTACAAAGCTCAGGCGGAAGAGTACCGTGAAAAGCTGATCGAAGCTGTCTCCGACTTTGATGAAGATCTAATGATGCTTTATCTTGAAGGAGAAGAAATTGATAACCCTACTTTGAAGAAAGCAATCCGTAAAGCAACAAACAGTGTGGAATTCTACCCTGTTTTCTGTGGATCAGCCTTCAAAAACAAAGGTGTTCAGCTTCTCATAGACGGAGTAGTGGACTACCTTCCAGCACCGACAGACGTTGCTGCGATCGAAGGACACCTTCCGGAATCTGAGGAAAGAGTTGTCCGTCCTGCGGACGACAAAGAGCCGTTCTCTGCTCTTGCCTTTAAGGTAGCAACAGACCCTTACGTTGGTAAGCTTACATTCTTCCGTGTCTACTCTGGTACGGTCGATGCAGGTTCCTACGTAGTCAACTCTTCCAAAGGCAAGCGTGAGCGCATGGGTCGTATTCTTCAGATGCACGCCAACCACCGTGAAGAAATCCCAACATGCTACGCAGGGGATATCGCGGCAGGTGTCGGCCTGAAGGATACTTCCACAGGTGACACTCTCTGTGACGAAAAGAATCTTGTTATTCTTGAGTCCATGGAATTCCCTGAGCCGGTTATCCACCTTTCCGTAGAGCCTGCTTCTAAAGCAGACCAGGATAAAATGGGTATGGCACTTGCAAAGCTTGCAGAGGAAGACCCGACATTCCGTACGCACACAGACGAAGAAACAGGCCAGACTATCATCGGTGGTATGGGTGAGCTTCACCTTGACATCATCGTCGACCGTCTCAAGCGTGAATTCAAAGTCGGTGCAAATGTTGGTGCTCCACAGGTATCCTACCGTGAAACAATCCGCGAAAGTGCGAAGTGTGAAGGTAAATTTGTCCGTCAGTCCGGTGGACGCGGTCAGTTCGGTCACGTATGGATTGAATTCACTCCAAACGATGAAGGTGCCGGATTCGAATTTATCGATAACGTCGTCGGCGGTGTTGTACCACGTGAATATATCAACTCTGTTGAGCAGGGTGTAAAAGAATCTCTTGATAACGGACTTCTTGCCGGCTACCCGATGGTAGACGTAAAGGCTCGTCTGTTCGATGGTTCCTACCACGATGTCGACTCCAACGAGATGGCATTTAAGGTAGCAGCTTCCATGGCATTCAAAGAGGCGAAGAACCGGTGTAAGCCTGTCCTTCTTGAGCCTATTATGAAAGTCGAAGTTGTTATTCCGGAAGAATACATGGGCTATATCATGGGTGACATTACGTCACGCCGCGGCCGTGTAGAAGGTATGGAAGCACGCGGTAACGCGCAGACAGTTAAAGCAATGGTTCCACTTGCTGAAATGTTCGGCTATGCGACTTCTCTTCGTTCCAACACGCAGGGACGCGGCCAGTATTCCATGCACTTCGACCATTATGAAGAAGTTCCTAAGAGTATTTCTGAAGAAATTGTTAAAAAAGCGTCCGGCCAGTAAACCGGCAATTGTCAGGCAAGACTTTTTGTTGTAAGCTAGGGAAGGTGATGAACCAGCTTCTTCACCTTCGCTTAGATATAAAAAATAAATTAACTATATGTAAGGAGGATTTCGATCATGGGAAAAGAAAAATTTGATCGTTCCAAAACGCATGCCAATATCGGTACAATCGGACACGTTGACCACGGTAAAACAACGTTGACTGCAGCAATTACTTTTGTACTTCACAAAAAATCTGGTAAAGGTACAGCTATGGCGTATGACCAGATCGACGGAGCGCCGGAAGAGCGCGAGCGTGGAATCACTATTTCCACTGCACACGTTGAGTATGAAACAGACACTCGTCACTATGCACACGTTGACTGCCCAGGGCACGCTGACTATGTTAAAAACATGATCACTGGTGCTGCTCAGATGGACGGAGCTATTCTTGTAGTATCCGCAGCTGACGGCCCAATGCCACAGACTCGTGAGCACATCCTGCTTTCCCGTCAGGTTGGGGTACCTT
>PWLM01000091.1 GCA_003560495.1 Bacillus sp. (in: firmicutes)
CCAGTATGCTATAATCTGAGCTGGAAGCTGATGAAAATGATGCAGCAGCGCTTAAAAAAACGGGTTCCGGATGCCGAAGCAGTTTATTTAACGCTTCACATTCAGCGGCTCGTTTCCAGTGAACAAAAATCAGAATAAGTAAAAGACGGTACTTTTCCGTGTTACTGATAATGCAGGCATGAGAGAAAAGGATGGCCGCTCAAGTTCCAGGCAGGAACCACACGTATGTGGACCCGCCTGTATTGAAGCGTCTTTCTTTTTCCCTCATGCCTTTTTTTGTTCCAGTGCTGATGCCCACAAATAATAAAAGGGGGAATTAACATGTTTAAACGATTTTTTGGACAGCTTCAGCGGATCGGTAAATCCCTGATGCTTCCGGTGGCAATACTTCCGGCTGCCGGACTGCTTCTCGCTTTCGGTAACGCAATGCGGAACCCGAATATGGTCAATCTCATGCCTTTTCTTGAAAACGATATCTTTGTCAGCCTTGCGACGATGATGGAATCGGCCGGGGGGATAGTTTTTGACAACCTCGCCTTAATATTCGCACTCGGTGTGGCGGTCGGTCTCGCTAACGGAGCCGGTGTCGCGGCACTTGCCGCCCTCGTTGGTTTTCTCGTCATGAACGTAACGATGGGGGTTATGGGAGGACTGACTGTAGAAGGAGTGCTTGCTTCTGATAATCCTGCCGAAGCACTCGTTCTCGGTATACCGACGCTTCAGACAGGAGTGTTCGGCGGTATTATTATCGGCGCCCTCGCTGCCTGGGCCTACAACCGCTATTATGCGATCGAACTGCCGGCTTTTCTTGGTTTTTTTGCAGGAAAACGCTTCGTACCGATCGTTACTGCATTCGCTTCTTTTTTCGTCGGGGCGGCTCTTTTCTTCATCTGGCCTCCGATTCAGACAGGAATGAACATCGCTTCCCAGTTTCTGATGGAAGAAGCAATGACCGTTGCCGTATTTTTCTTTGGGTTTATTAAACGTCTTCTTATTCCGTTCGGCCTGCATCATATTTTTCATGCACCGTTCTGGTTCGAATTCGGTACGTATACGAATGCAGCCGGTAATGTAGTTACCGGTGACATGAATATCTTCTTTGCCCAGCTGCAGGATCAGGCCGAGCTTACTGCGGGACACTTCATGGCCGGAGAATTCCCAATTATGATGTTTGGTCTTCCGGCCGCAGCACTGGCGATGTATCATCAGGCCCGCCCTGAAAACAAAAAAGTGGTCGGTGGACTGTTAGGATCTGCTGCCTTAACGTCTTTTCTCACGGGAATTACAGAACCAATTGAATTCTCCTTCCTGTTTCTCAGCCCGATTCTCTTCTTTATTCATGCGGTGCTCGACGGAATATCCTTTGTCATACTCTACTGGCTGAACATAAATATGGGCTATACCTTTTCCGGGGGAGCCATTGATTTCTTCCTCTTTGGGGTGGTCCCCGGACGCGAACCGTGGTGGATTGTCATTCTTGTCGGTCTCGTATTTGCCGTCATTTATTACGTGCTGTTCACGTTCATGATCAAAAAATTCAATCTTATGACTCCCGGACGTGAGAAAAACGGCGGCGCCGGCGAGCACGGAGCTTCCAGCGGCAAAGCAGCCCAGACAGAGCTTCCTTCCCAGATCATTAAAGCGTTCGGCGGGAAAGAAAATCTCACACACCTTGATGCCTGCATCACACGTCTTCGTATTTCCGTAAAAGACAGCGGTCAGGTTGACAAAGAGCGCCTGAAGGAGCTTGGTGCTTCCGGAGTAATGCAGGTCGATAAAAACGTGCAGGCAATTTTCGGACCGCGTTCAGAAACAATTAAAAGTCAGATGGAAGATGTAATCAGCGGTAAAACTCCTTCCGCTCCGGAACCGGGCCCGGAGGAAACGACCGGACCGGTAAAAAGCAGCATTACGCTTTCCATGCCGATTACTGGTGACATTAAAGAACTTGCTGAAGTGCCGGACGATATGTTTGCTCAAAAAATGATGGGAGACGGATTTGCAGTCGACCCTTCAGAAGGCATTGTTGTTTCACCGGCAGATGCGAAAGTTGTTCAGCTTTTCCATACAAAACATGCTGTCGGACTTGAAACAGAAGATGGAACAGAAATTTTGATCCACGTAGGTATTGATACAGTAAATATGAAAGGTGAAGGCTTTACGGCCTTTGTAGAACAGGGAGACACTGTACGTGTCGGCGATAAGCTGCTCGAATTTGATATTGATAAAATCAAAAGAGAAGCTAAATCCGCCGTTACTCCGGTTATCTTCACCAATCTGGACGAAAGTCAGACCGTTCATATTGAAAAAACCGGACGTGTAGAACGCGGAGAAACAGGACCGGTTCGTATTTCCTGATAAAAAGTATTTTTAACTGTTAATGAGCAGCTTCCCTTTGTGTGAAGCTGCTCATTGGCTTTGGATGAAGTGTTTTCTGCTTTCGTCTTTCAGAAAGCCTCTCCATGGAAACGACAGCGCACGTTCCTCTTTATTTTCAAGATAGCTTTTGTTTAAAACAGTTAGTGAAGAAGAAAACCTCCCTGTAGAATAAAGATTCCAAGGGGTGTATCTGAATTAACAAAATGCCGGCCTCAATATTGGAGAAAAACGAAAATTATTCATATAAAAAAAGCTGCGGAAAAAATCCGCAGCTTTTTTTATTATTCCGGCTCAATCAGGCCGTATCGGCCATCGCGCCGCTTATATACAACATTTGTGTCTCCATTAACCGAATTAGAGAAAACAAAGAAGTTATGGCCGAGCATATCCATCTGAAGAATCGCCTCTTCCGCATCCATCGGTTTCAAATCAAACCGCTTTGTGCGGACAATTTCAATTTCCTCATCAGGAAATTCTTCTTCCGCCAGAGGCTCCAGTTCGTTTTTAAACATGTATTTCAGGCTGTCATCCCCGCGGTATTTGCGGTTAACCTTTGTTTTGTGTTTACGGATCTGACGCTCGAGCTTTTCCACTACGAGGTCGACGGCTGCATACATATCAGCATGTTTTTCCTCCGCACGAAGAAGGAGCTTGGGCATCGGAATGGTAATCTCCACTCTCTGCTCTTTATTTAGAATACTCATTTTTACATGAACGTCAGAAGAAGGAGTGGTGTCAAAATATCTTTCCAGCTTTCCTACCTTCTTTTCGACATGATCTTTCAGAGCCTCTGTTACTTCCATGTTCTCGCCACGAATATTAAAATTCATAAGCTAACAACTCCTTTCGGTTATACGATATGTTATTCTAGATTCCCTCCGAAAAGTCCTGCTCAAACATTCATTTTAACTAAAAATATTCATATAAAACGGTCCGGCACCGTCTGCCGTCCTCCTTTCTCCGGAGCCCGTTATGGATAAAAAACGCCCCCTTCAATGCTGTGCGCACACTGGGGCGTTTTTACGGCAGATACTACTTTTTTATTACATTGGATGCCTGGGGACCGCGGGCACCTTCCACAATATCGAATTCAACTTCCTGGCCCTCTTCCAGCGTTTTATATCCTTCTTCATCAATAGCGGAATAATGAACAAAAATATCCTCGCTGTTTTCAACTTCAATAAAACCGAATCCTTTTTCCGAATTAAACCATTTTACTTTTCCGAGCATAGGAATCACCCATTCCCTTCCTAAAAAGTAATGCGCTCCTCTTTGTCTACTCTCAATATACCAACCAGATATTTTTACGTCAACGACAAATAGTCAGACAATTACGTGTAATTTTCAGGATTTTTCTAGTATTTTTTTAGTTCTTTAGACTCATTTAAGAATTTTAGAATACGTTTATATTAAATAAAGGCACTGCTTCAACCCATATTTTTACTTCTTTTATAAATTTTATTTTTATTATTAGGTATAACCGGCTATATTCCGGTTCTATACATAATATCCTGACGGGAGGACAGAGGTTTACCCAATACACCAGTTAATCCAGCACTTCAATCCACTACTATAACCAATTAAAAGGAGCGAGTTTATTTATGCTTAATCAATTCATTTTCATTGGCAGAATGGCAAAAACCCCTCAGCTTATCACTACACAGAACGGTTCCTCCCTCACCCGCTTTACCCTCGCTGTCCGCAGACCTTATCGTAACAGCAGCGGCAGCTACGATACAGATTTCGTTCAGATCGTTTCCTGGAACAAGCTGGCAGAAAGAGTAGCTGATTACTGCGGTACCGGATCGCTTGTGTCCGTCAAAGGACGGGTGCAGATGCGTCAGCTTCTCGTAGGAGAAGACAAGCAGATTTCTGTTCCGGACGTAGTAGCGGATCAGGTTACTTTTCTAAAACTGAACAAAGTGGGAGACGGCGGGTTTACCGAAGAAGAACTGGAAGGCGGTCATCACGCTGCCGAAGATTTTCCTGCCGATCAGGAATATCCGGCGTAGCGGGCGGCTCCCATGACAGAACTTGAGTTATTAAAGGTTGTTGTCCGCCGGCTGGCCAGACTCGAAAAAATTATTATTAAGCAGGAGGATCTCTATGATCTATCCGAACAGCTTGATGAACAGTCGGATGCCATCCGCCACCTTCACACGACGATTGCTGAATTCAAAGGTGCTGTCGACTCTCACCATATGGAAAACATCAACTCCGACGACATGCTTCTGCGGTCGATTCTCCATCAGTCACCGGATAAATGATCAGGTCAGGTTTCCTGAAATGTATTTCCGACTGTTCTAATAAAGAACGTAAAACTTCTGCTTTCTACGTAACGAAAAAAGCTTTCTCCACCCGGAGAAAGCTTTTTTCAGTTTGTTGATTAAATGATCGGTGGATAATATTTATTCCAGTCGTTGTATAAGCTCCTTCTCTTACCGAGCCTGCCGTGGGGCTGGTCTTCAGCTGTTTGGCCTGCGCCATGGAAAAAGATCTTCTGACTGCGCTCATTCCCATCGGCGTCTCCGCCGTTTCGGAGAGCAAACCATCTCTTTATTGGAGAAAACAGCTTTATAAATAGAGATTTTTTATCGCAAAAATCTTTTTTAATTTCCCTGCAGCAGCCGCAGGGACGACTCCTGGGCGACCAAGGACGAGGCGAAGATCCATTTCTTCCGAGCTGGTGGAGGAAGAAATTAGCTGAGCCCGGCCCGCCCGGAAAGCGTCCCGGGAGGCGAACGCAGGGTAGTGTATATTCATACATGAAAAAATACTTTATCAACAGTCTGAAGATATTCCTTCCTGAAATCACTGATGGTTTCTTTATTATCACGACTATGTACTTAGGTAGTTATCATTATTTCATAATTACAGGAAATTATTAGTTTAATAAGGAAATAATAGGGCATAAAACCTTAAGAGCTGATTACAGCTGTCTGTGCCGGAATTTCTACAAAGTGCTCTGCTTTTTCAGTTTTAACTGTATTATGAAATTCATTCAGTTATTAACGAGAAATAGAATTCGGCTGTCAGCTGTCCGAAGAAAACGACGTTAATTTTCTTCACTTAACCGGCATTTACTATTAAACAAGGGGTGGAAAAATGAAAAATGAAGTGTCGATACAAATAGACGGTGTCCTGATCAAAGCTGACGGGAGCAAGTCTGTGCTGGACAATTTAAATGAACATGCAGTGGAAGTCCCCCAGCTCTGCTATCATCCGAGCCTCGGTCCTATTAAAACCTGTGATTCCTGCATTGTAGAAGTAAACGGTGAGCTTGTGAGAGCCTGTGATACTCCGACAGAAAGCGGTGCAAAGATCGACACGAAACATAAAGATGTAAGAGATTCACAGGTTATGGCAATGGACCGTATCCTACATAACCATGAGCTGTACTGTACTGTGTGCGACTATAACAATGGAACGTGCGAAATTCATAACGCTGTAAAAGACATGAAAATTAATCATCAGAGTATTCCTTTCGAACCAAAACCGGCTCCTAAAGACAATTCCCACCCCTACTACCGCTACGATCCCGACCAGTGCATTTTATGCGGACGCTGTGTGGAAGCCTGTCAGGACCTGCAGGTAACCGAAACACTTTCCATCGACTGGAAAAGCGACCGTCCCCGGGTTATATGGGACAATGACGTACCGATTAATGAATCTTCCTGTGTTTCCTGCGGTCACTGCTCTACGGTCTGTCCATGCAACGCTATGATGGAAAAAGGCATGGAAGGAAAAGCCGGCTACATGACAGGGCTTGACCAGAAGACTCTCCGTCCGATGATCGAGCTTACAAAAAATGTAGAAACCGGCTACGGATCGATTCTCGCTATTTCCGACATGGAAGCCTCCATGCGCGATTCGAAAATAAAGAAAACTAAGACGGTCTGTACTTACTGCGGAGTGGGATGCAGTTTCGATGTGTGGACCCAGGACCGGGAAATTCTTAAAGTTGAACCACATGTCGCTGCCCCGGCCAACGGAATTTCCACGTGTGTGAAAGGAAAATTCGGATGGGATTACGTCAACAGCCAGGAACGTCTGACAAAGCCGCTCATCCGTGAAGGCGACCGTTTCCGGGAAGCTGAATGGGAGGAAGCCTACAGTCTGATTGCCGATAAAATGAAAAAAATCAGCGGAGAGCACGGAAAAGATGCACTCAGCTTTATCAGCTCCTCCAAGACGACAAACGAAGAGTCCTACTTGATGCAGAAACTCGCCCGTGCTGTATTCGGTACAAATAACGTGGATAACTGTTCCCGCTACTGTCAGACACCGGCCACGGAAGGTCTTTTCCGAACAGTCGGCCACGGCGGGGATTCCGGAAGTATTACCGATATTCAACAGGCAGAACTCGTTTTGATCATCGGCTCGAACACCGCCGAATCACATCCTGTACTGGCCACACGCGTTAAAAGGGCCCAAAAACTTCACGGTCAGAAAGTAATTGTCTCCGACCTCAGAAAACATGAAATGGCGTCCAGAGCCGATATGTTCCTGCATCCAAAATCCGGATCTGACCTTGTCTGGCTTTCCGCCGTTACGAAATACATCGTAGACAATGATCTTCACGACAAATCCTTCCTCGCTGAGCGGGTAAATGGCATGGAGGAGTATATTCAGTCACTTGAAAAATTTACGCTTGACTACGCGGAAGAACAGACCGGGCTTTCAAAGGAGGAAATGAAGCAGGCAGCAGAAATGATTGCCAAAGCAGACACCGTCTGCAGCCTCTGGGCGATGGGTGTTACACAGCACCTCGGAGGAAGTGATACGAGTACGGCCATTTCCAACCTCATGCTCATTACAGGCAACTACGGGAAGCCTGGCGCAGGCACTTACCCTCTCCGCGGTCATAACAACGTTCAGGGTGCGAGTGATTTCGGCAGTATGCCGAACAAATATCCATCCTACGAAAACGTAACGGACAACGAAGTAAGAGAAAAATATGAAAGAGCCTGGGGAGCAGAGCTTTCCGCGGATATTGGATGGAACAACCATGAGATGGTGGAAGCTATTCATAACGGAAACCTGAAAGCGATGTACCTTAAAGGAGAAGACATGGGAATCGTGGATTCCAACATCAACTATGTTCATGAAGCGTTTGAAAAGCTTGATTTTTTCGTTGTACAGGACATCTTTCTTTCCAAAACTGCTGAATTTGCTGACGTGGTGCTTCCTGCGAGTCCAAGTCTTGAAAAGGAAGGTACTTTTACAAACACAGAAAGAAGAATACAAAGACTCTACCAGGCATTGGAACCACTCGGAGATTCAAAGCCCGACTGGCAGATCATTATGGAACTTGCCAACACCCTGGGAGCTGAATGGAACTATGAGCATCCTGCTGACATTATGGCAGAAGCTTCCGCACTCGCCCCACTCTTTGCCGGCGTCAGCTACGAACTTCTGGAAGGATATAAGAGCCTCCAGTGGCCGGTAGAACCGGACGGTACGGATACACCTCTTTTATTTGAAAAGGAATTTCCGCTCCCGGAAGGAAAAGCCAAGCTTTTTCCTGTCGACTGGACACCACCTCTACAGTACGAAGAGCAGTATGACCTTCATGTGAACAACGGCCGTCTTCTCGAGCATTTCCATGAAGGCAACATGACTTATAAAGCGGAAGGTATCACAAGCAAAACGCCGGGAGTTTTCCTGGAAGTTTCGCCGGAGCTTGCCTCGGAGCGGGGACTGGAAGAAGGAACACTCGTCCGCCTCACTTCCCCTTATGGATCCGTAAAAGTTTCATGCATTATAACCGACCGGGTAACAGGCAATGAGCTTTATCTTCCGATGAACGATTCAGGAGTCGGCGCCGTAAACCAGCTGACAAGCAGCAGAGCGGATAAAGATACCGACACTCCTGCCTATAAAGAAGTATCGGCTAAAATGGAAATATTAAGAGCCAAAGGAGAGAGTCCTCTGCCGAATACAAACCACCGCCGCGGGAATCCGCAGCCTCAAATCGGTGTAAAAGTGGAAGAAAAGTGGGCCCGGAGCGATTACGCTTTCCCTGGTGATCTCGTACGCAGACGAAAGGGGGCAGGAAAGTAATGGCGCGACCTACAAGAAAAATTGAAAGAATACCAATTACAAAAGAGCAGGAACGAAGAGAATCCCTCCAGCAGGTCCAGGATGCACTGGCCGATAACAACGAAGCAGTGCTCGGAGCAATTCAGCTGTTGAAAAGTCTTCATGAAAGCGGCACGCTCCAATTTTTAAACGGTATGTTTGCCGAAGGCGATAAAATTCTCGATGTTATTGTCACGGAGGCTGCCAAAGATGAAAATACGAATGCCATTAAAAACCTCCTTCTTATGGGAGGGACCCTCGGAAAACTGAACATACAGGATGTAGAACCGCTTCTCCTTAAATTAAACCACGGTGTTCAGCGGGTTGCTGAAGATCCGGAACCGAGAGAATCCACGAGCTATCTGGCACTCCTTAAAAAGCTCAAAGATCCGGACGTTAACCGCTCTTTAACATTAATGATCCGATTTTTAGAAGGACTGGGTTCCGAAACAGAAAGTGAAGAAAGAAACTAATTAATAGGGAGGGATTCGGGAACAGCGTTGTTCCGTCGGATCCCTTCTAACTTTCTATGGAAACTGACGAAGGAGTGAGGACAACTGTGGGAAACGACAAAAAAGTTAAAAACCGCTGGCTGATTGCCGCAGCGGCTGTAGGTATCCATATATCCATTGGTTCCGTCTATTCGTGGAGCGTTTTTACGACACCGCTGAATGAAACATTCGGCTGGGGACTGACAGGAATCTCTTTAACGTTCAGCATTGCTATTTTATTTCTGGGGCTCTCCGCTGCATTTATGGGTCACTTTGTTGAAAAATACGGTCCCAGAGTTTCCGGCCTTGTAGCAACGGTGTTTTTCGGAGCCGGGATGCTCGGGTCCGGTCTGGCTGTACAGCTGGAATCTCTTTATATGCTTTATTTTTTCTATGGCATGCTTGGCGGTTTTGGTCTCGGAGTCGGCTATATCACCCCCGTTTCTTCTCTCGTGAAGTGGTTCCCGGACCGCCGGGGCCTTGCTACCGGCCTTGCCATCATGGGCTTTGGTTTCGCTTCCCTTATTGCAAGTCCGGTGATCCAGATGCTGATTGGAAATGTCGGTATTGCTTCCACGTTTTATATTCTCGGCGGGGTATATTTTGTTATCATGCTCTTTTCTGCTCTTTATCTGGAACGCCCCCCGGAAGGCTGGAAGCCTCAGGGTATGCGTGACAAGGAGGAAAACGGTGAAGAACCGGCTCAGGACATCTCCTATCTTAGAGCCAATGAAGCTATTAAAACGAGGCGGTTTTACCTTCTCTGGTTAATGCTCTTTATTAACATTACATGCGGCATTGCTATTCTTTCCGTCGCCTCTCCTATGGGTCAGGAAATCGCAGGCCTTACCGCGGGTGCAGCTGCAACAATGGTTGGAATAATGGGCTTTTTCAACGGAGCAGGAAGACTCGCCTGGGCCTCTATTTCTGACTACATTGGGCGGCCGAACGTGTATACAATCTTTTTCATCATTCAGATTGTTTCTTTCATCGCCCTCCCGAGTCTTACGCACGCTTTAATCTTTCAGGCCGTTCTCTTTTTGATTATGACGTGCTACGGCGGAGGTTTTGCTTCTGTCCCGGCTTATATCGGCGACATTTTTGGTACGAAGCAGCTCGGCGCTATTCACGGCTATATTCTTACAGCCTGGGCTGCAGCCGGCCTGCTTGGCCCGGTTCTCGTATCATGGCTTCGCGAGGTAACTGACAGCTATGCTCTGACTATGTATATATTCGGCGGAATGTTTGTGGTCGCTCTTATAGCTTCCCTGATTATCCGCATCGATATCAATAAGCTGAAGAAGCAGCATGAAGAAGATCGGATGGCTGCTGAATAATTATCAGGCAGCATGCGGAAATAAAAAAAGATCTCCTGGAAACTTTTATAGAGTTTCCAGGAGATCTTTTGCAAAGTATTGATTAAATCTTGCTTTCAGGACAGGTTAGTTCTTTTTATTTTCCTTCTGAAGCTCGAGCAGGGGTCTGCGTGAATCCATGCTCTCTAAAAGAATTGAGATGAGGCCGTCCCGGGGAGGCGAAAGCAGAGAACTTTTTATCTTTACATACAAAAGTTCTTTTTCCCTGGTGCTTCTGCCATAAAAGCCGGACAATGCTCCATCATGCTTTTTCGCCGGGCTCTGCTACAATATACTGCATGTTTCCTTCCAAATGTAACGGAGA
>PWLM01000124.1 GCA_003560495.1 Bacillus sp. (in: firmicutes)
GCAGCCGGCTCCCGGAAATCCCGGATAACAGCGATGGCTGCGTCTGCGTCATTAATATTGTTGTAGGAAAGCTCCTTGCCGTGCAGCTGGCGGGCTTTTGCTACTGTTGCAGAGCTCGCAATCGGTTTCTCATAAAAAGCTGCCATCTGATGCGGATTTTCTCCATAGCGGAGCGACTGTTTTAAGTTGTAAGTTTTTGTGAGTTTTTCAGGTGCATCTTCCCCGACGTGTTCTGTCATGTATTCTGCAATAAGGGCGTCATAAGCCGCTGTATGTCTGAAAGCTTTAGCTGCTAGCTTTCGGTTCAGCCGTTCCGAGACTTCGCCGTCCGCTTTTAACTCTTGTGCTGCCGCGTCGTAGTCCGCAGAATCCACGAGGACGGTTACATCTTTGTGGTTTTTAGCTGCCGAACGGATCATTGATGGGCCGCCGATATCAATATTTTCTACGGCATCGAGAAAAGTCGATTCAGGATCTTCAATGGTCTGCTGAAAAGGATACAGGTTGACGATAACGAGATCAATCAGATCGATTTTTTCTGAATGGAGAGCACTCATATGTTCTTCGTTGTTTCTTACAGCAAGAAGTCCCCCATGAATAGCCGGATGCAGTGTCTTTACCCGTCCATCCATCATTTCCGGAAAGCCGGTAACTTCTTCAATTCCGATGACCGGAATATCTGCTTCTTCCAGTTTCTTTTTCGTACCACCAGTGGATATTACTTCTATACCAAGCTCTGTCAGTTCCTTAACGAAAGGAACGATTCCTGTTTTGTCTGACACACTAACTAACGCTCGTTTAGGCAACGCTCGTCACTCTCCTTTATGGTTTCAATCCATTGCTGCACCGTTTCCGGATACAGCTTATGTTCTACTTTCCGTATTTTTGTTTCCACATCGGCTCTCGTGTCCTGCTTTTCTATTGTAACAGGTTTTTGGGCAAGAATTGGACCAGTATCCATACCGGAATCGACAAGATGAACAGTTACCCCCGTTACTTTCACTCCGGCATCCAAGGCCTGCCCGACCGCGTCCAGACCGGGGAAAGCCGGTAGAAGAGAAGGATGAATATTTAAAATCCGGTTTTCGTAGGCCTGAAGAAGTGTATCTCCGATGAGACGCATGTATCCGGCGAGCACGATAAGTTCCACCCCGTGCTCCTTCAGCTTTCCGACCAGTTTCTTTTCGAACGCCGCTTTGGATTCAAAATTTTTCGGCGCAAAAGAAAAGAGCGGAACCTCTGACTTTTCCGCTCTAGTTTCTACATAAGCTCCGGGTTTATCACACACAGCGAGTACAATTTCTCCGTCGATACTCCCTCCCCGGCAGGCATCGCTCACTGCCTGAAAGTTACTCCCATTTCCCGAAGCAAAGACAGCTATCTTCGTCATTTCGTCATTTCTCCCTTGAACCGGAGACCTTCTTCCTCCGTTACTTTCCCAAGCAGTACCGGGTGTTCCCCATTCATTTCGAGCAGAGGCAGCACGTGGTCTTTTTCTGCTTCACGTACCGCGAGTACAAAACCTATGCCGGTATTGAACGTTTCCAGCATATCGTTCTCCGTTAATTTTCCTGCTTCCTTGAGCCAGGAAAATACCGGCAGATCCGGAAGGGTGCTGAGATCTATTTCTGCTCCTGTACCTTCTTTGAGCATTCTCGGAATATTTTCGACGAGACCACCACCTGTAATATGGGCAGCTGCATTAACATGAGTTGTACCGAGAAGCCCCCGGAGTGCATGGATATATATTCTCGTCGGTGTAAGCACTGCTTCACCGAGAGTCGTATCTTTTTGGAACGGAGCTGGGTCATTCCAGGCAAGACCTGCTTCTTCAGCAATTTTTCTTACGAGCGAAAAGCCGTTGCTGTGGATACCGCTTGAAAGCAGACCAATCAGCAGATCTCCTGCTTCAGCCTGCTGCCAGAGTGCCTTTTTTTCAGCTGCCCCGACCGTAAAGCCGGCTACGTCGTATTCGGTTTCTTCATACAGGCCGGGCATTTCTGCTGTTTCTCCACCGATAAGTGCGCACCCCGCCTGGCGGCAGCCTTCTGCCACACCGGACACAATCTCTTCTACGAGCGACGGGGCATTCTTTCCGAGAGCGAGGTAATCCAGAAAGAAAAGCGGTGCTGCTCCCTGAGCTGCAATATCATTGACACACATCGCCACAGCATCGATACCGATCGTATCGTGAATTCCGGACTGCTGGGCAACCATGAGCTTTGTTCCGACGCCATCCGTTCCCGATACGAGCACCGGCTCTTTTAAGCCGAGGCGGTTCATATCAAACATGCCGCCGAAGCCCCCGAGGCCTCCGATTACTTCCGGACGCATCGTGGAAGCGACGTGCTTTTTGATTCTTTCCACCCCTTCGTATCCGGCTTCGATATTTACTCCGGCTTCTTCATACGCTTTGGACATGTTATTTTCCTCCAAGAACTTTGTCGTAAGGATGATCGGCTTCCGGGAAAATTTCCGTCGGATACTGACCGGTGAAGCATGCCAGACACTGACCGCAGTCCGGGCCTTCATCCGGTCGGCCGATTCCTTCTGTCAGACCGCTGATACTCAGATAAGCAAGAGAATCGGCTCCCATTTCCTCCCGAATTTCCTCTGTAGACCGGGAAGCAGC
>PWLM01000223.1 GCA_003560495.1 Bacillus sp. (in: firmicutes)
GAAGAGCCCCGGGAAATCGATCTCGGTGATGCTTTATCCCTTGCCGGGGTTTACCGGCTGCGCGCCCGTCACAATTGTGCGCTTATGCCGTGGCAGGCTCTCGACAGAGCATTTTTAAAAGAAACTGCGAGGTAGTCAGGAGCAGGGGCTTTTGGGCAGGACCCAGCCCGCAGAGGTGCGGGAGTCTACTGATAAAAAGCGTTGCCGCTGAAGAACGGCTTTTCCGCGAGGCTTCGTTGAAAATAAAGAGGACCGCTTTCGTTTCCATCGGGCCGCTTTTCGGGCGGGCCTCCGTTGATTCCGACGTCGGAGGGGCCCGGTCTTAACTGCTCCGGAGTCCCCCATGTCTCCTGCAGCTTCCGGCAAAAAGATAACAGCTTAGAGACGAAGCAGGAAGCACAAAAGCTTTGGATGAGTCTCTCTGTTAAATCTCCGCGTTTATGGAAGCTCGTTTTACAGCTTGGAAACTCTTTTTACGATGTCGGGATTTTTATCGATGCCCGCTGGTGTCCCCTGTTCCCTTTCAAACGTCTGTCCGTTGTGCCGGTGGCTGATGCTGTCTGTAAGCTGCATCCCGTCAGAAAGAGAATCTATAAATGCCCCCGCCAGAGAAGCATCCATCTCGTGATACCAGTGGGCGTCCGGGTAAGAGACGATCACACAGCGGTCCTGGCAGCGTCCTGCACAGAGTGTTCTTGTCGTATGAATGAAAGGGTCAAGGTCCCTCGCTGTAATTTCGGCACGGACTGCTGAGGTCAGCTCTTCGGCCCCGGCCTTCGTACAACTGCTTCCATTGCAAATAAATACGTGATGTTTCGTTTGTTCTAAATTCCAGGTAGCCATGCTGTTTCTCCTTCCGGATGCTGCATTTTCAGCAGATCCTCCGTTATTTTTTGTTTGTTTAAATTCTGTCCGATAAATACAAGTACATCCGATAAGTTTTTTTCGCGGACCATTTCAAAGCTTGGCCAGCCGGGGGTGTAATGAAGCTCAAACCGGCACGGGGCTTCCTTAAAATGTACATATCCTTTTACCCGCCAAAAATTTTGTTTATTATTGTCCAGCCAGTGAAACAGTTTGATCCTGTCTACAGGTTTGTCCAGCGGGACGGTGCATGTATCGATAAAAGAGTGTCCTTCTTTGCCAAAAGAATGTTTTCTGCTGCATAACTGCGGCTCCTCCGGCAGGGAAAGGGCGGAGAAACTGCCGCTCGCAATCACGGCATGGGTATTGATCCGCCGGAGGAGTGTCTTCATCAGCTCAACTTTTTGATCTTGAACTTGATCTGCTTTATTAATGTATAAGTAATCCGCAAATTTCACCTGAAGCTCCATCAGTTTGCGCTGGCGTTTGTTGACGACCTGCAGCCACTGTCCGGCATCGACAAACGTAATGACTGTTTCCAGCTGGATGTTTTCAGCGGCTGCGGGATCGGTACAGGCATCGTACATATCCCAGGGATTGGCTGCGCCGGTAGCCTCTACATAAAGTTTGTCTACAGTTCCTGCAAAGTTTCTTACCGCTCGCTTCATTTCCGGCTGGCGTGTACAGCAGAGACAGCCGTCCGTAATTTCTTTGAGCTCCGTGAGGCCGGCAACCGCTCGGGAATCAACGCTGACTTTTCCGGACTCGTTCATGATGACAGCGGTCGTTTTTCCCTTCATCCGGTCTTCTTCCAAAACACGGCGCAGGTAAGTCGTTTTCCCGCTTCCAAGAAATCCTGTAAGTATGACAATTTTTGTTCTCATGTAAAAAACACCTTTCTCGATGCAAAACGTAATCATTACGATTTATATCTTATCGAATGAACGAAGCATTTGCAACATGAAATAGACCAGAGCTGAAAAATCAGTGCTTCTGCCCTTTTGTTAGTCAGTTGGACCTGCAGGGAGGAAAAGGGTATGGACTTATTGTTAACCTATTGACAATAAAGGTTGACAATTGTAAAATTATTTTCACTTCCATAATACATAATTAATAACAATATTTTCATAACAAGGAGGGGTGGAATGGTGGAAGAATTATTATACAGCGTCAGGATGCGGGCCGCCCAGTATGGAAGTGATGGGGAGAAACATATTTCAGGCGGCGAGCTTTTGTCTACCTCCGGTCATTTGGAAAAGGCGGCACAGGAGCTTTTGAAAAAAGGGTTGAACCATTCGCGGGGACGGCCTGATTTTATGCAGGTTCAGCTTGATTTAGTTGATGAGACGGTTAGTTATAAGGAACCGTTACATACTGCAACATACGAAGTTTTATCTATTGAAGAAGGGCACACGACCGCAAAGAAACTGCTTCAGAAAATGGGAATTTCTGAACGAGCAGTCGATCAGGCATACGAAATGATAACTGAAAATTCAGTCATGAGAGGAGCGGTGCTGGTTGACGACAGGACGGGCGAGCGGCTGGATCCACGCGGGAACAGAGGAGTGCGCGTGTCGAGAATGGACTGGCCCGCTGAAAATTATGGGCGGTGGGCAGCGTACTACGAACTTCCTGAGAATCCAAGGATGAAAGAGGCGCTCACTCTTGCGACCAAAGTCTGCCATCATCCGGCAGTGACCGCGGAACTGTGCTGGTCCGATGACCCGGATTATGTCACGGGTTATGTAGCAGGAAGCAGACTCGGCTACCAGCGGATCACGAAGCTGAAAGAGGCGGGGAGTGAGCATGGATGCCGTGTGTTTTTTGTTGATGGACGAGCAGACATTACTTCCTGTATTCACTACCTGGAAAAAGATCCGATTATTATTCAATGGAGGGGAACTGAATGACAAACGAGCTGATCGAAAAAAGTAAAAAGCATCTTTGGCTGCCTTTTACACAGATGAAGGACTATGACGCAGACCCGCTTATTATTGAAAGCGGGGAAGGCATTAAAGTGAAAGACACGAACGGCAGAGAATATTATGACGGCTTTTCCTCCGTCTGGCTGAATGTGCACGGTCATCGTAAACAGGAGCTGGATGAAGCGATCACAAAGCAGCTCGGAAAAATTGCTCATTCCACGCTGCTCGGAATGACAAACGTGCCGGCAACAGAGCTGGCTGAAAAACTGGCGGAGCTGACACCCGAAAAGCTGACCAGGGTTTTTTACTCCGACAGCGGGGCCGAAGCGATGGAAATTGCTTTGAAAATGGCCTTTCAATACTGGAAAAATATCGACAGGCCTGAAAAACAAAAATTCATTTCCATGAACAACGGCTACCATGGAGATACCATTGGAGCGGTCAGCGTCGGTTCTATCGACCTTTTCCACGAAATTTACGGGCCGCTCATGTTCGACAGCTTTAAAGTGCCGATTCCGAATGTGTACCGGTCGGAAGCCGAGCCGGCGCAATGCCGTGATAAGTGTCTGCACAGCCTCGAACAACTGCTGCAGGAACGCCATCATGAAATTGCGGCCCTTTCGATTGAATCAATGATCCAGGGTGCTGCAGGAATGATTGTCTACCCGGATGGATTTT
The DNA here is from genome assembly GCA_003560495.1 of Bacillus sp. (in: firmicutes). Taxonomy (GTDB): domain Bacteria; phylum Bacillota; class Bacilli; order Bacillales; family Salisediminibacteriaceae; genus Alkalicoccus. The sequence goes on from PWLM01000223.1 coordinate 3,468, forward strand.
TAGCCGGAGTCCGGGAGCTCTGTACGAAGTACGAGGTGCTGATGATTGTGGATGAAGTGGCTGCAGGCTTTGGACGCACAGGCAAAATGTTTGCGTGTGAACATGAGAAGGTGGAGCCGGACTTGATGGCTGCGGGAAAAGGAATTACAGGCGGCTACCTGCCGATAGCAGTCACGTTTACGAGCGAAGAAATTTACGAAGCTTTCTACGATGATTATGAGAAGTTAAAAACGTTTTTCCACGGACACTCGTATACCGGTAACCAGCTCGGCTGCGCCGTGGCGCTGGAAAACATCCGGTTATTCGAATCGGATAATATCGTCAGCGACACAGCACGGAAATCTGCTGATTTACATGCCCTGTTACAGGAATTGTACGAACTTCCGCACGTGGGGGATGTCCGGCAGCTCGGTTTTATGTGCGGCATCGAACTCGTGGAATCGAAAGAGACGAAGGAGCCGTTTCCGTTCGAGAAGCGGGTTGGATACCACGTGACTTTAAAAATGAGAGAGCTCGGCATGCTGACCCGCCCCACAGGGGATGTGCTTGTTTTTATGCCGCCGCTTGTCAGTACGACCGAAGAACTGGCGGAGATGGTGGCGATTATTAAACAGGCGATTAGTGAGGTGACTTCTGTTGCCGTTTGATCAGTGGCTGGAAGAGCGTCTGAATCAAACGAAGCAGGCTGGCCTTTATCGTAAAATGCGCACCATGAAAGAAGCACCTCAGTCTTCGATGCTCGTCGAAGAAAAGCGGCAGCTGATTTTTTCTTCCAACGATTATTTAGGACTGGCAGGCGACCCCAGGCTGATTGACGCCGCTGCGGAAGCACTTGCTGCCTTCGGGACCGGGAGCAGCGGCTCGAGGCTTCTTACTGGAAATACGGTGTGGCATGAGCGGCTGGAACAGCATTTGGCCGCCTTCAAACAGACCGAGGCAGCACTGCTGTTTTCAAGCGGCTACCTGGCGAATATTGGTGTGCTTTCCTCTCTGCCGGAAAAAGGGGATATTTTGTTAAGCGATCGGTTGAATCATGCGAGCATCATTGATGGCTGCCGCTTATCAAAAGCAGAGACTGTCATTTACAACCATGTTGATACCGGTGATTTACAAAAAAAGCTCCAGGAGACCGCCTCCTGTAACAGGCGTTTTATTGTAACGGACGGCGTATTCAGCATGGATGGCACGATCGCACCACTGGATCAGATCATGGAGCTTGCAGCCCGGTACGAGGCGTTTGTCATCGTGGATGATGCCCATGCTGCCGGGGTTCTTGGAAGATCGGGCCGGGGGACGAGTGAGTATTTTGGGGTCACTCCCGACGTGACGATAGGGACTCTCAGCAAAGCAGCTGGTACCGAGGGAGGGTTTGCCGCCGGTTCGAAAACCTTAATTGATTTTTTATTGAATCATGCCCGACCGTTTATTTTTCAAACGGCGCTTCCGCCTGCCAGCTGTGCCGCTTCTGTCGCTGCGCTTCAGATCATGGAAAAACAGAAGGAGCGTCGGGGGCTGCTGATGTCTCATGTGAAGCGGGTGAAACGAAGTCTGGCAGACCTCGGTTTTCAACTGACAGGGGACGATACGCCGATCATTCCTGTTCTCATTGGGGAGGTGGAACAGGCCGGACGATTTACAAAGAAGCTGGAGGAAAAAGGTATTTATGCTCCAGCGATCCGTCCGCCGACCGTGCCGGATGGGGAAAGCCGGATTCGGGTGACTGTAACGGCAGCGCATGATTCAGAAGATGTGGAAAAATTAATTACAGCATTTCGCGAAATTGGAGAGGAGCTGAACCTGATCTGATGAAAGGCTTTTTTGTAACCGGGACGGATACTGACGTGGGGAAAACAATTATATCGGGGGGACTTGCTGCTGTCCTGCGTGAAAAAAACGTGGAAGTCGGTGTCTTTAAGCCGATGCTGAGCGGGATTTCGAGAGAGGACCCTGAAAGTGACACTGCGTTTTTAAAGGAGATGTCGCAGACCCCGCTTACCGCGGAGGAGATCACCCCGTTTGCTTTTCGCGAACCAGTTTCTCCACTGGTGGCAGCTCAGCAGGAAGGGATCAAAGTGGAGCTGGAGGAAGTGGTGCAGAAGTGGGAGAAGATCCGCGGACAATGTGACTGCTTTATTGTGGAAGGGGCGGGAGGTATTTCTGTTCCGCTCGGGGAGAAGTTTCTGGTAAGTGATGTGATCCAGAAAACAGGCCTCCCCCTCATTATCGTAGCCCGGCCGGATCTCGGTACGATCAACCATACGTTTTTGACCGTGCAGTATGCCCGGAGTGCCGGCATCAAGGTGGCCGGGATCATTATAAACGGCAGAACGGAGAAGCCGGACCTCGCTGAAAAAACAAATCCGGCTGTGATTGAACAGCTTACAGGCGTGCCGGTGCTGGGGGTTACCCCGCGACTGAAAAAAGTAACGAAAAGAAACGTGAAGGAAATGGTGGAAGAATGCATAGATGTTGATTTTCTAATGAAGCAGATGGAGGGATCATATGTATAAATGGATGGAATTTGCCGACAGGGTGTTAAAGGGAGAGACATTGACTAACAGCGAAGCACACGAAGTACTGGATTGTCCGGATGATGAAATATTGCTGCTGATGCACGCCGCCTTTCAGGTAAGACAGAAATATTACGGAAAAAAAGTGAAATTGAATATGATTATGAATGCAAAATCAGGCTTGTGTCCTGAAAACTGTGGTTATTGTGCGCAGTCCTCGATTTCCACTGCGCCGATTGATTCCTACCGAATGATCGATAAAAACGCAATGCTTGAAGGGGCGAAGCGTGCGCACGACCTCGATATCGGGACATACTGCATCGTTGCGAGCGGCCGGGGGCCGTCAAACCGGGAAGTCAACCAGGTCGTTGAGGCTGTAAAAGAGATCAAGGATACTTACGGATTGAAAATCTGTGCCTGTCTCGGGCTGCTGAAAGCTGACCAGGCAGAACGTCTGAAAGAAGCGGGAGTCGACCGTTATAACCATAACTTGAATACGTCAGAGAGAAATCACGAGAATATTACAACTTCCCATACGTACGACGACCGAATTGGAACAGTGGAAAAAGTAAAAAAAGCGGAAATGTCCCCATGCTCCGGTGTAATTGTCGGCATGAAAGAAACAAAGCAGGATGTAGTGAATATGGCCGGCAGCTTAAAAGCACTCGATGCAGATTCTATTCCTGTAAACTTTCTGCATGCGATTGACGGTACACCGCTGGAAGGGGTGCATGAACTGGACCCGCTTTACTGCCTGAAAGTATTGGCGCTGTTTCGATTTGTGAATCCGACAAAAGAAATCCGCGTCTCCGGCGGGAGGGAAGTAAATCTCCGATCCCTGCAGCCATTCAGTCTCTATGCCGCTAACTCCATTTTCGTCGGCGATTATTTGACAACCGCGGGCCAGGAAGACAATGAAGATATTAAAATGCTGAAAGACTGCGGATTTGAGATTGAAACTGTAGAAGAAATGAAAGAAAGTCTTGAACAAGCGTAAAGCACAAGTCCGCTTTTCCCGGCTTTAAACAACTCCTCAGCTGTTCGATTTAGTAAGGTATGACGCGGAGAAAGCGGAAGAGCTCCTCCACGTCATCCCGGGTCGGAGGCTGAGCACGAAACGCCCGTAAACACAGAAATAGCTGAGCCAAAAAGGGGGAATCATGATGCCGATCGTACATAAATCAACTTTTTCGCTGTCGTCAGAGAAATTTATCGAAAATCCTTATCCTTTTTATGAGGAAATGCGCGCGATCGACCCTGTTTATTGGAATGACTCATTTCTTTACCCGGGATGGTACGTCACGGGATACGAGGAAGCACTCAGGATTTTGAAAAATAAAAAATTCCAAAATAGAGTTCCTGTCCCAGAGGCATCCGGCAGGTTTAAAAATTTAACGAATGTCCAGAGCAATATGCTGTTGTTTAAAAATCAACCGGACCATCAACGCTTACGGAAGCTCATAAGCGATGTTTTCACCTCGGGGATGGTGGAGTCCTACCGTCCTGCCATCGAAAAAACGGTGGAGGAGCTATTGGAGGACATAAAACACAAAGAGGAAATAGATGTTGCTGCAGATTATGCTTTTCCTCTGCCGAGTCTTATTATTGCAGGAATTTTAGGAGTCCCAAAAGAAGAAATGTACCGGTTTAAGCAGTGGGCCGCCGACCTCCTCCAGTCGGCGGATTTCACCAGGTCAAGGCGGGTATTGAAAAAGGGTGAAAAGACGATGGCAGAAGTTTCAGATTTTTTCAGCGAACTAGTCGAAGAGCGGAAAAAGGAGCCCCGGAATGACCTCATCAGCAGGCTGATAGAATCGCAGGATCAAGGGAGCACCTTGACAGATGATGAGCTGACAGCCACGTGTATCCTGCTCACGATTGCAGGGCATGAAACGACAGTGAATATGATAAACAATTCGGTATTGTCGCTGGTCCAGCATCCTGAGCAGTTAAAGCAATTAAAAGAAGATTCGTCGCTGATCGACCGCACGATGGAGGAATGCCTGCGTTTTGAAAGCCCGACGCAGATGATTGCCCGCTCGGCTTCTGAAGACTGCACCATCAACGGAGAACATACGATAAAAAAGGGGGAGCAGGTTTACGTGCTGTTAGGAGCTGCAAACCGGGATCCAAGAAAATTTTCCAGGCCCGGCAAGTTTAATATAAAACGGAAGGAAGCTGCGCACATCGCTTTTGGCAGCGGCAGCCACTTCTGTCTTGGAGCCCCGCTTGCCCGGCTTGAAGCAAAGATCGCTGTGCAGGTGCTCCTTCCGTATCTACCGGCCGGACAGCCAGTCAGTTCAGAGGTGCAGTGGCGCAGGCTCACCGGCTTTCGTGCGTTAAAAACACTTCCCATTAAATTAGAAAATTGAGCAGCTGAGGCAGAAGTCTGCTGTAATAAAAATTACAATACAATCTGTCCTTAATAAGGTTGGAGCAAAGGTTCACGATAAAACCCTGTCAGGAATTGATATGACAGGGTTTTATCGTTCAGGCGTGCCTTTCAAGCTGTCTCAATTCCTTTACAGAGGCAGCCTCGTTGAGTATAGTGATGAAAACAAAGGTTGAAATACAATAGGGGGGTATTGTATAATAGCCTTATAAAGGCGCTGGAGGCGCAGCGAAAGGAGAGGGCGGTATGACCACCTCGAGCAAAAAGGTCGTTCAGCCGGATAAGCAGCAGATGCTGAACCGTCTGAAAAGAATTGAAGGTCAGGTCCGCGGTATTCACAAAATGGTGGAAGAGGACCGTTACTGTGTGGATGTGATGCACCAGGTGTCTGCCGTCAACTCAGCGCTCAATAAAGTCTCGCTTGCGCTGCTTGCAGACCATACGCATCACTGTGTTGCACGGGCTGTGAAGGAAGACAACGGCGCAGAAGCCATTGATGAAGTACTCGATGTCATGGAACGGATGCTTAAATAATCGAAGGAGGAAGATAATATGTTAAACAAAACATTAAAAGTAGAAGGAATGACGTGTGATCACTGTGTCTCAGCAGTGGAAGGAAGCGTCGGCAGTCTGAAAGGCGTCGATAAAGTGAAAGTTGATCTTAACCAGAACACAGTGGATGTTGTATTCCATGAGGACCAGGTGTCGGAAGATCAGATTAAAGAAGCGATCGATGATCAGGGGTATGACGTCGTATCCTAATACGGTAAATAAGGCTGGCGGCTGTGCAGTAAGGAAGCAGCCTGCCAGCCTTATTTCAACTATTTTATATACGGTACAGGGGTATTGTATGTCCGAAGGGTAAAGGAGGTATCATTGATGAAGAAAATTAACGTATCCGTCTCCGGTATGACGTGTGCTTCGTGCGTCAACCGGGTGGAAAAGTCCATTAATAAAGTAGAAGGCGTGGAAGAGGCGCAGGTGAACCTTGCTTCCCACAGCGCGCAGGTACAGGTGGACGATTCCGTTACGACTGACCAGATTATTAAAGCGGTGGAAAAGCTCGGTTACGGAGCGGAAATTCAGGAAGACAGCATCAAGGACCGCTCAGAAGAAGAAAAGTCCGAGTCGGATTCGCTGAAAAAAAGTGTTTTCTGGAGCAGTCTCATAACGGCAGTGGTACTTATCGGAAGTATTCCACACATGATGGCCGGCTGGGGGGACTGGGTGCCGGCATTTTTTGCGAGTCCGTACATGCTTCTGATTCTGACCACTTTCGTCCAGCTCGGTCCGGGACGCCGTTTTTATACTAGCAGCTATAAAGTGTTGAAAAGTGGTTCGGCGGATATGAATGTGCTTGTTGCGATGGGAACGACAGCTGCCTGGTTTTACAGCGGGGCGCTGACATTGTTCCCGGGGTATCTGACCGGGCTGGGTTTTCCGAATGAGCTTTACTATGACGTGACGACCGTTATTACGACGCTTATTCTCGTCGGACGCTACCTGGAAGCAAAAGCGAAAGGCCAGACGTCGACGGCGATCAAAAAACTGATGAACATGCAGGCAAAAACGGCGCGCGTCATGCGCGGCGGAGAGCAGAAGGAGATCCCTCTCGAACAGGTCCAGATCGGTGATGAGATCATCGTACGTCCCGGCGAACGGGTGCCGGTGGACGGACGTCTTATAAAAGGGGCTTCCTCCGTGGATGAATCGATGCTTACAGGCGAGTCGATTCCTGTGGAAAAACAGGTGGAGGATGACGTCATCGGAGCCACGATCAATAAGTCCGGAAGTTTTACGATGGAAGCGTCGAAAGTCGGAAAAGATACGGTTCTTTCCCAGATTATCCGGATGGTCAATGAAGCACAGGGATCCAAAGCGCCGATTCAGCGGATAGTCGATGTGATTGCGGCCTACTTTGTTCCGGCCGTTGTGCTCGTTGCTCTCGGAAGTGCCGCCGTCTGGTTCTTCTTCGGTCCGCAGCCGGCGACCATTATGGCACTGACGACGTTTATCGCGGTCCTCATCATCGCCTGTCCGTGTGCCCTCGGTCTTGCGACACCGACCGCCATTATGGTAGGAACGGAAAAAGGGGCGGAGAACGGTATCCTGATTAAGGATGCAACGAGCCTCGAACGTGTGAAAAAAGTCGATACGGTCGTTTTTGATAAAAC
>PWLM01000110.1 GCA_003560495.1 Bacillus sp. (in: firmicutes)
CATGAAGCGCAAAGAACTTCTGCTTATGAATACGTGTTTTCTTCCGAAACATTTTTCCAGCATTCTATCAGCCCGTGCCACACATATTCTGCTTTTACAGCTTCCGTTACAGCTTTTTGAGCTATTCTTCCGTTTTCATCCCGGACACGACGGTCTTCCGCATCCATTGGCACGAGTCCCTGACCCATCTCCTGTAGTATGAGTACCGGATACAAATCTTTCCGGATACAGCTGAACCATTCCCAGAACTTTTCTTCTGTCCCTCCGGCCTGCAGCCAGGACGAAACGCCGGAAACAACTACTGCTGCTTCTTTTCCAAAAACAGGGTACTCTCCCGGGGTCACCCGTTGTGCTTTTGGGTACGCTTGTTTAACGTAGGCTGACTTTCCGGCAAAGGCACCACCGATAACGACGTGCATGACCAGCACTCCTCTCTGTATTCCAGTCTGACTGTGACCGCTTTCCCGTGCGGGGCCGGCGCTTCCCAAAAAGAAGCTGCCGCCTTTATCTGCATTAAAATATGTCTGATGACTCCTCCATGCGTGACTACAAGATAATTCCCGCCGGAAGAAGTTCTGAGAAAATTATGAAACCATTTTTCCACTCTTTCGGAAAACTCCTGATATTTCTCCCCTTTTTCCGGAAATACTGCTTCAGGGTTTTCTATCCACTTTCTATAACGCCGGTTATGTTTAAGCTCTTCATACGTTTTCATTTCCCACAGCCCAAAATGCATTTCCCTGAGCCCTGCATCCATTACGTATGGTGTTCCTGGACATATCAGATCCAGCGTTTCCATGCAGCGCCTGAGATCACTGCTGATGACACGGTTCCAGGAAACAGACCGCAGAGCTTTTTCCAGCTGCTGGAGCTGAGACCGGGATTCTTCTGCCAGCGGGACATCCGTCTGTCCGACGTACCGCTTTTCCATATTTGCTTTAGTTATACCGTGACGAACGAGATAAAGATCCACGCAGCGGTAAGTCCCCATAATTCCCCTCCTTCGATGGACGCTCCAGCGAGATCCCCGCTCACACCACGAAAATGTCTGAGAATCCACGAGCGGTACAAGATAACAAAGATCCCCGTAAATAGAGCTGTCCATAGGAAAAGAGAGGTTCCGGCCGCCGGCAGAAGCAGCAGTACAGGAAGTAAAGACAGCCCCAGATCCTTCTTTTTTATATGCTGCTGCCAGCTCCAGGCCAGTCCGTAAGGCTTCGACGCGGGAACTTCTGCGAGAAGATATACAGCCGTCCACCTTGCTGCAGCCGGTATGAGAAGGAAGATCCACGGAGAAATTCCTGAACTGAGCAGTTCGTAAATAAGAAGTGTTTTCCATCCGAGCAGAAACATGAGCGCCAGAATTCCGAAAGAACCTACGTGCGGATCTTTCATTATTTCCCACTTCTTTTCCAAAGAAACGTTTGCGCCGACAGCATCAAACGTATCCATCCATCCGTCAAGATGAAGTCCTCCGCTTACCCATACGAAAAAAGTCACTATAATCACCGTCTGCATAAAGAGGGAAACCGGAAGTTCGAGCCACACGAATAAAGCGGGCAGGACACCGATAAGCATTCCCGTCAGAGGGTACGTCCGAACAGCCCAGCGGCTTGCAGACGCATTCCAGGGAGCCTCTACAGGAACAGGAAGCCGGGTTAAAAACTGCACAGCGAGAACAAAGCCATGGAAGGCATTTTTCATCGTCTGACTTCCCCTTTCCATACTTTAGGAAAGCCGGCACGCACTTGAATGACGTTTTCTGCGTGCTGAATAAAAAACCGGTGCAGCTTTTCGAGAACGTCTACATAAAAGTGGACATTCTCATCTGAAGGAAGTCCGGCTTCGTTAACGTCATTGGATACAATTGTCACCTCAAGCCTCCGTTCCTCTATAATATCAACCCATGCTGCCGCTTCCTGCATGATTTTTTGTTCGTCGAGTCCTTCCGTAAAGAGCGCCTCACTCAGCCAGACAGTCAGGCAGTCCATTACACCGGCCGATTCTCCCTTCATGCCGGATAAAGCTTTCTTCACATGAAAACCGGATTCCACAGTTGTAAAACGGTCCGATCGGGTCCGGCGGTGGTGTCGGATTCTTTCCGACATTTCTTCGTCTGTATACCGGCTGGATGCTATGTAGACCGGGCTGGCCGTCCGGCGCAGAATATCTGTTTCAGCAATGCTGCTTTTACCAGAACGTGCCCCTCCCGAAATAAACGTAATCACTGCCGTCCCTCCCACTTTTTCAGCGCTTTGATAAGCTGTTCGTTTTCTCTGCGGCTGCGGACAGCTGCTCTTACAGCTTTTCCGTCGATTCCGGAAAAATTATATGTATGTCTTACAGCAATTCCTTCCTTCAGCAGAAAGTGAATCAGCATTTCCTGGTCTTCCATCCGGCGGTCGGAAAGCAGGTAAAAATTAGTATGGGTGCTGCTCATATGCCACCGGCCGGGATCCAGTCTGCTTTCGATCCACTTTATTTCCTGCTGGAGCCACGAAACTGTGCGACGGACAAAGTCTCTGTCCTGCATCATCGGTGGAATAAGAGCCGCACTTACTGCATTAACACTCCACGCCATCTGCTCCTTTTTCAAAAAAGCCGTATCATTTTTTCCTCCGAGGAGATATCCGCACCGGAGACCCGGGACCGAAAATATTTTTGTTAATGAACGAAGAAGCACGACGTGGGAATACTTCTGAATCAGCCCCGTCATCTTTTCTTCTTCCGGCAGAAAATCGATAAACGCTTCGTCGATAAAGAGCCGGACGTCGTACTGAGCTGTGTCTTCCGCCAGCCGGCAGATCGTTTCATATGGAACAACCGTGCCGGACGGATTATGCGGACGGCAGATAAACAGGGCGTCCACCTCTGAAAGTTTTTCTTTCGTTTCTTCGTAGGGAAAAGCAAAGTTACTCCTGTAAGGTACGTGTTCCATACGGATATTATAATGGCGGCAGGCCCGGCTGTATTCTTTAAATGAAGGTTCGATGAGCAGGGCTGCTCCACCGGAAACAAGGCGGGCAGCAAGGTAAACAGCTTCCGCCCCTCCATTAGTAATAAGCACCTGGCCGTTTTCCACTCCTTCACTTTCGGCAACACACTTTACCGCTTCGGGGTATTCCGGATCAGGGTATACCGACATTTTTTTCAATGCCTCTTCCGCTTTTTTCAGAAGCCATTCCGGGGGCCCGAGCGGGTTGATATTGGCACTGAAATCAAGCATGCCGGATGATTCTATCTGCAGATCGCTGCTCAGCTTGTGAGGCTGTCCACCGTGATCAGGCCATTTCATTCGATCCCTCCTCCAGGAAATAAGACGTCTGTTGTTTTGTGCGGAAAGCTGTCGGAATGATTTCTTTATGTTCAGCTCCTGTTTACGAATGGGACACCCCACCCGCCGAGAAACCACCATGCCAGCACGCAGAAGAAGGTAAAAACGACCGCTCCTCCGTATAAATAATGAACGGACCGTGTAATGTCCTGCGCGTTCAGCTGTCTTTTCCCGTCTCCCATAAGAGCACGTTCCGATCGTATTCCGTTGTAGTAATTGACTCCTCCGAGTGTTGCCCCGAGAAGCCCGGCTACGAGAGCTTCGGACCATCCGCTGTTTGGGCTTGGATGTTTTCGGGCATCCCGGATAAGAACATGGAGGGCGGCCCTTTTATTCGATCCTGGCACAGCGAAAGATGCCATCCAGATGGATGCGGACGTCAGACGGGCCGGCAGCCAGTTTGCTGCATCATCAAGCCGCGCGGATGCCCATCCGAAAGAAGAAAAATTGTCATTCTTATATCCTGCCATAGAATCCAGCGTGTTGACAGCCCGGTAGGCCATTGCGGCTGGTCCCCCTCCGATGAGTGCCCAGAAAATCGGGGACGTGACCCCATCCACCGTGTTTTCTGCCACTGTTTCCACTGTTCCCCGGACAATCTCTGACTCTGAAAGTCCTGCAGTGTCACGTCCGACGATCATGGAAAGTGCCTTTTCTGCTTCCTCAAGGTTATGCGCTTCAAGTGGTTTTTTCACTGCTTCTGCTGCTTTCTTTAATCCTTTCACCGCAACAGCAGCATATGTCATCCATATACTTCCGGCGAGACCCAGCAGCGGATGCAGTAACGTCAGCAGACTGATGACGAGCGCTCCGGCAGCCCACACTCCTCCGGTAATGCAGACAGCCATCCATATCCCCCGTCTTTTCCTCTCTCCTGCCGATCCATGATTCCAGCGCTTTATAAGCCGGGATATACACCACCCGATACCGGCTGTTGGATGAGGCAGGCGCCGGGGATCGCCAAAAATGAAATCCATTATGAGTGCTGAAATAAGAAGAAAGCCCGTCGTGTAAATAATCACGAATGAGCTTCCTTCCAGCGGCGGTAGACAGCGAGCGCTTCCATCGTCGCCTCATAAACCATATATCCAATTCCCCGGCCGATGAACGTGCCGGAACCGGCGTAGGACGTCCGCTCGCCCTGCTGGGTCACACCGATGACAAGGCTGTCTGTGGAAGTACCCGTAGCGAGGGACCCACTCAGAGGATCCCTCACTTCCTCATCGTGAAGGGCTTTCACTTTTGCTTCCGCTGCTGACATGCAGGCATTAACGAGTGCCCCATCTGTTAGATGTGCATCAGCGAAAACGAGCGTGTTAATCGTACCGATTTTTTCACGATGTATTTCTGTTTCCCGATGAGTGATATCCACCGCGTTGCCGGTTCCTGCCGTAACAACAACGAGGAATGCGATGCCGTTAAGCACTTCTCTTTTTACAACCGCATGTTCCGTTTTTACGGCTGTCATCATTCCGACCGACTGTTCTACAGGGAATCCTTTTTCATCCAGCCAGTTTTCCACGTCATTCTTCGGCGTCCAGCTGTCATAATTTTTATCCACATGAAAATTTGCAAAATGTTTTATCCACTGGATTCCTTCTCCCGCCACGCCGTTGGAAATGGTCCGGAGCGGCTGCTGAAAGGACACAGATACTGCTTTTTCATCCTGTTCCACGGTGCAGTTGTCGAACAAAGAAACAGGCCGTTCCTCTTTTTTACGCGGATTCATAAGCAGCTGGGGGCGGGCAAGCGTCGGATGGGGCTGACTCCACGTTTCCACCCCATAAATTTCGGCGAGCTTATTTTTATTTCTTAATACATCCACCGACCCGATATTCGTGAGGGCACCTTTATGCAGAAGTCCGACACGATCACAGTAAAGTGCTGCAATATTTAAGTCGTGCAGAATCGCAAAAATCGTCAGGCTGCGCTCTTCCTGCCACTTTTTCAGCACATCAAGAATGTCAAAAGTGTGCTTAATATCCAGGTGATTCGTCGGCTCATCCAGCAGGAGTACTTGCGGCTCCTGAACGAGTGCTTTAGCGAGAAGCACCCGCTGCTTTTCCCCGCCGCTGAGCATATGAAAAGACGTATGACGGTACTTTGTCACCGACGTTATTTCCATTACTTCTTCCATCAGCTTTTTATCATACGGACTCAACGCTTTAAAAATACCTTTTTGAAAAGCATAGCGGCCGAGCTGGACAATTTCTTCCACCGTGAAATCGAAGGAAACATTCGTCTCCTGGGAAAGAACAGCAATGTGCCTTGCCCGCTGCATCTGATTCATATCAAGGACCGAGTCGCCGTTCAGCAGTACTTTGCCATCCATGACAGGCAGGCCGCCGCTCATCAGCTTGAAGAGAGTCGTTTTCCCGCTTCCATTTGGTCCAAGCAGTCCAAAAAATTCCCCTGCTTCCACGTGAAGCGATACGTTTTCAACGACAGGCACTCTGCTGTAGCCTCCGCTCAGATTTTCGATTTCAATCATATGGCTTTCCCCTTTCCTACACGGTTTCGAATCAGCAGCACTGCAAACAGCGGTGCTCCGATCAGTGCAGTGATAACACCGATCGGCAGCTCTTTCGGGGCAATAATTGTTCTGGCAAAAATGTCGGCAGAAATTAGAAAAGCTCCACCGATGATCATGGAAATAGGAAGCACGTGCCGATGGTCGGGTCCTGTCACGAGACGGACAAGGTGCGGAATAACAAGTCCCACAAAACCAATCGTGCCGGAAACGGCGACGGCAGCTCCAGTCAGCAGGGATGCCCCGCCAAGAATAAACACTTTTCCTCTTTGTACGTTCACACCGATATGGCCCGCTGCTTCCTCACCAAGAGCAAGAGCATTCAGTTCACGATAGCGGGTGAGAAGGAGCAGAGAACCGATAACAGCAAATGGGACGATCAGCTGTACATAGCTCCATCCCCTCATCCCGACGCTCCCATAGAGCCAGTAAATGATCTGTGTCATTTCGTTTTGATCACCGAGGGAAATAATTAAAGAAACGATCGAACCGATAAAAGCACTCGTAATAATTCCAGCGAGGATAATCGTCTCAATCGCCATGCTGCGGCTGCTCAGCCGGACGAGACCAAAAACTACCATCAGAGTAATGAAACCACTGACAATCGAAACTGCCGGCAGTGTGAAAGCTCCAAATCCCACGATAGTTATTTGAAAAAAGATAACAAAAACCGCTCCCAGGGCCGCTCCGGACGACACCCCGATCGTAAACGGATCTGCCAGCGGGTTACGAAGCAGTCCCTGAAAAGCAGCGCCGGCAAGCGCAAGGGATGCCCCGACAAACAAGGCGAGCAGTACTCTCGGCAGACGGATTTCCCATATGATCGCCGTCGTGTTTCCCGGCGGTTCATCCAAAAAGCCCCATCCGGCAGTCTGTTCCAAAATAATATGCAGAATGTGGCTTACCGGCACCGTAACGCTCGAATAAAACAGGCCGAACGTCACAGCACCGAAAAGCAGCAGCAGACTTACCGAATAATAAATCCAGGTTTTATTCGAAAACATCCGGGTAGACTGCCTCTGCAAGCTCCCTCGTTCCTTCTACAAGCCTTGGTCCGGAACGTGTAACCTGATCACTGTCAATATCATGAATATCTTCATTTTCTACTGCCGGAACGCTGCTCCATCCGTCTCTCGAAAGTATTTCTTCCTCCGGATCATCCACGTAATATCCGTAAGTAGTAATAATTGTATCAGGCTCGAGCGTTACAATTTCTTCTTCACTGATATTCGCCCAGCCTTCAAACTCTGACGCTGCGTTTTCCGCGTTAATCGTTTCCAGCATTTCATGCATGAAGGTTCCTTCACCGGTCGTGAAGATATCCGGGGAAGGCGCTACTTCCACCCAGACAGATTTGCGGTCGTCTTCGTCCACCGCTTCTGCCTGTTCAGCGAGGTCCTCCATTCCCTGCTGCATTTCTTCCACTACTTCGTCTGCTTCTTCCGTATTGCCTGAGGCCTCTCCGATCATGGAAATCGTATCGTAGGTGGCATCAAACGATTCCGGTCCGTCCACGACGACCACATCGATTCCTGCCTCGCGGTACTGATCGAGTATATCGGAGTGGCTCGAATGGTGGTATCCGGAAACAAACGCCAGATCCGGTTCCAGTTCAAGAATTCTTTCTACATCCATATCCTGCGCACCGACGTTTTCAATTTCCAGCGCCTCCTCCGGATAGTTGCAGAACTCGGATACTCCAACAAGACGGTCCCCTGCTCCAATTGCGAAGAGTGTTTCTGTATCGCTTGGCTGGAGTGTAATAATCGATTCCGGCTGCTCATCAATTGTTACTTCCTCTCCTGCGTGATCTGTTATTGTAACAGGAAATTCGCCGGAAGCTTCTTCTCCACCGTTGTTTTCTGCGTTTTCCTCTTCTTCTATGTTTTCAGGTTCTCCCTCATTTTCCTCTGTTTCTTCTGCTGGGTTTTCCTCCTGCGGATCTTCTGTTTCTTCCGCGTTTTCATTACCGCACGCTGCCAGCATCATTACCGCTGAGAGCGCCATAAGTCCTTTGTATTTTTTCATTATCTTTTCTCCCCCTCCAAAATGTATGACAACAAAAAAAGCGCCACCCTTCGAAAAGGACTGCGCTTTGTTAAAATGCATTCTGGAAAAATCATCCGCCAAAAAAGGAAAATGAAACCCGGTGCCTGCATTTTAAACATCCCTTTGGTCCCGAAGGTGTTTAAAGACAAACAGGCAGGTCTCCTGACTCACGCTTCATCGATGCCTTTCTCCTTCCCATGCCTTAAGAAAGCACAGTGGAAACATGAAGGCCTCTCTACGTTTACAGTGGCGGGTCCGTGCCGGATTTTCACCGGCTTCCCTTTTCATCGGCAGTGCCGACACCTGTTCGCTGACGAGTGTTACGCTTTATTGTTAGCTCAAGTATAATACACCCCTTGAAGAAAGGGAAGGGCTTTATGGATTACGTATCTATTCCAAGGTCGGAAAACACTGCCATTTCCCGCACAACTGCTGCTGCCATCGATACGAGAGGGTATGCTGCTGCTGCGCCAGTACCTTCCCCGAGCCGCATCTGCAGATCAAGCAGCGGCTCACCTCCCATCATTTCGAGCGCCCGTCCGTGCCCGGCTTCTGCTGACCGGTGGCCGAAAATGAAATATTCCTTCGACAAAGGCGCCAGCTTTTCAGCAGCCAGTGCTGCAGCGGAAGCGATAAATCCGTCCACGAGAATCGGCGTTTTTCTGCCGGCTGCTTCAATCATTGCGCCAGCCATCGCCGCGTGTTCCAGACCGCCGAGTTCAGCCAGAATATCAAGCGGCTCTGTGCACGAAATACGGCTGACCGCCCGGCGGATGACATCCTGTTTCAGACGCAGCTGCGTTCCGGTCACACCGGTACCGTTTCCCGATATGTCGTTAACGCCGGCTCCTGTCCACGCTGCGATTAAAGCGCTGCTCACTGTCGTGTTTCCTATCCCCATGTCTCCTGGAATAATGAGTTTCGCTCCTTTTTCTATCGCTTCTGCTGCCATATCGACACCAATATTCAAAGCTTCTTCTGCTTCTTCCACAGACATAGCAGCTTCTACCGCAATATTTCCCGTCCCGTTTTTAATTTTTTTGGACTCCGCTCCCGGCGTCTCTCCTTTCACACCGATATCGGTCACTGTGACCGAAGCACCGATTTCTTTTGCCAGGACGTTAATCGCTGCCCCGCCCTTCACAAAGTTTTTTACCATCAGCGAAGTTAACTCCTGTCCGTAAAGCGAGACGCCTTCTTCCGTTACACCATGGTCCCCTGCAAAAACGAGAACTGCCGGGCGTGAAACATCCGGAACCCCCTGCATCCCGGCAAGTTTTACCGCCAGTTCCTCCAATCTCCCAAGGCTTCCTGCAGGCTTTGTAAGATTATTCAGGTGCACTTCCATGTCTGCTTCTGCTTTTTTATTCCGGGGCTGTATTCCCGCAGCACTTTTTCTCCAGTTTCCCATGCTGTACTCCCTTCTGAAAATCCTTCATCTTTTCTTCGATTTTTTCCAGATCGATATGCTCCCGGAAAACTTTTGATAAACGCTGAAAAGAAGATTCCCGTATGTCCTGGAACTTTTTTCTTTCGACCGGAGGCAGACCTTTCTCCTTCCGGATATCGTTTAAAAAATAAAAGCGCCATTCGTCGGAATGGAACAGCCCATGAAAATAAGTTCCGGCTGTTTTTCCTTTTACAGCACCATCCACTCCTCCATCAGCCTTCTTAATCCATGAATTTTCTGAATGGCTTGAAATACCCATATGTATCTCATAGCCTGTTACAGGCAGATTCCGATCTTTCCAGTGCAGTGTTCCGGAGGATCGTACTGTTACTTTATCCGTGGTCAGTTTCGTGGAAAGTGATGAGAAAAGCCCCAGCCCTTCAGCTGAAGGTACTTCTGATTCCACATGATGTTCATCGGTTACAGACTCCCCCATCATCTGGAATCCCCCGCAGATACCGATAATTCTCGTTTTCCCGGCTGCTGATTGAAGCACCTCGTCAAACCCATTTTCCTTCAGGTAAGCGAGATCAGCCATTACAGCTTTGCTTCCCGGCAGAATAATTATGTCAGGTTCTCCCATCTCCTCCCGTTTCTTTACGAATCTTACCCGGCAGTCCGGTTCGTGTACAAAAGGATCTATATCTGTGTAATTCGACATTCTTGGCAGGCTGATCACGGCGATATCGATATCCGCTTCTTCCTTTTCCCCGCTGTATTTACCGAGTCCGAGCGAGTCTTCTTCTTCAAGAGCCAGCCCCTCTATATAGGGAAGCACGCCGAGCACCGGCACCCCTGTATAGTTTTCCAGCCAGTCCAGTCCCGGCTGTAAAAGAGTAATATCCCCGCGGAATTTATTGATAATAATACCGATCACGCGCTCTTTGTCTTCTTCACTTAATAACTGAAGGGTTCCGACCACGTTGGCAAAAACGCCTCCCCGGTCGATATCTGCCAGGAGCACAACCGGGGCGCCGGTGATGGATGCTACTTTCATGTTTACAAGCTCCCGGTCGTTCAGATTGATTTCTGCCGGACTTCCGGCCCCTTCAATCACTATTCGTTCATAGGAGTTTTCCAGCCGCTTCCACGCTTCTGTTATTACCTGCA
>PWLM01000107.1 GCA_003560495.1 Bacillus sp. (in: firmicutes)
CCGTGATTTTTACTTCCGGTACAGATTTCTTATCTTTATTGTTCAGTTTATCCTGAAGCTTCAGCTCTTCCTGGCGCAGTCGGGCTGCTTCTTCATACTGTTCTGCTTCTGCTGCCTGCTGCTTTTCTTTTTCAATTTCTTTTAAACGGCGTTCGAGTTCATCCTTACTGCCGGTGCCGTGCCGCAGGTTCAGCTTCGCACCGGAAACGTCCATTAAATCAATGGCTTTGTCCGGCATTCTTCTGTCCTGAATGTAGCGGTCGGACAGTCGGGCACACGCTTCGAGCACTTCTTCCGGATAGTGGACACCGTGATACGCTTCATATTTCGGTGCCAGCCCTTTGAGAATCGCAATCATGTCCTCTACTTTCGGCTCTTTGACAGTAATCGGTTCAAAGCGCCGTTCCAATGCAGCATCTTTTTCAATGGTGCGGTATTCCTGGAAAGTCGTTGCTCCGATGACCTGTATCTGCCCTGCTGCCAGTGCCGGCTTCAGGATGTTTCCGGCATCGGTGGAGCCTTCTGTTTTACCGGCGCCGACCAGCTGATGAATCTCGTCGATAAATAAAATGATGGAAGGGTCATCTTCCAATTCCTTAACGATCTGCTTCATTTTTTCTTCAAACTGCCCGCGGTAGCTTGTACCGGAAAGAATAGACGCTACATCGAGAGAAATCAGTTTCTTGTTGTGAAGCTTTTCCGGCACGTCTCCTTCGTTGATTTTCAGCGCTAGTCCTTCGGCAATGGCCGTTTTACCGACACCCGGCTCCCCGATCAGTACCGGGTTATTTTTGTTGCGGCGGTTTAATACTTCCGCCACCTGTTCCATTTCATCGTCTCTGCCGATGACCGGGTCGATTAAGCCTTTTTTTGCCTGGGAAGTGAGATCTCTGCCGAACGTGTCGAGCACACTCTGTTCTTTTTCCTGTTCAGGAGCTGCTTGAGAAAAAGATCCACCCTGCGGCTGAGAAAAAGACTGGCTTCCTCCCTGCTGTGCCTGTTTCGCTAAACTTTCATAACAGCTGCTGCAGAGCTGGGCGGACTGCTCTTCTCCGTTCATATTGACACGGTAATAAATGGTCGCTTCGTTTTGGTGACAATGCTGGCATTTCATTTAAATTCCTCCTTTTTACGTCTATTAACGACGTGATTTGACTAAGTTTGACCTTTACTGACTATAGTATAACCCTTTGGTCAAAGAAGGTCAATATATTATTTAACCTTTTTTGACCTTTGATGAAAGTTCTACAATGACCTGCGACTATCAGGCTGAATACCCCTGTTCAGTAAAGGAGAGTGTTATTATTATTTTATAACAAGAGTTTAAGGAGGAATGTTTGATGCCTATCCCCCCTATTCAGCCAATTTTTAAGAGCGTGATGAAATATATGAAAGAAAACCCGCAGCAGGCGGCTGTGATAATTGGTGCGGTAACTGCCGGCCTTAAAAAGCTGCCGGACACGACAAAAGATCTACTTGAAAAACAGAGGAGCTTAAAGAAGGAAAAACTGGCGGCCGGAGGAGCTTCCTACAGGAAAAACAGGTTAAATAAATACAAATCCACATTTCTTAACGAGCTGCCGGAAATGAAAAAGAAAGAATTGTTTTTTCACCTGCTGGAAACCGAGGATATGATCGAATCTATTAAGGTAGATATTAATAAAACAGCCAAAGCAAATCCGGCGCTTTTATTGAAGCAGGAATTGAAAACATGGGAGGCTATTCAGCTGGCCATTGCAAACACGATGGACACGCTGGATTATGAAGAGCTGCTGATGCATTATCATAATGAGGAGTACAAGGGAGATTATTTCGAGGGTTTCGATTTGATGATCGAAAATCTTCATAAGTATAAGGAAAGCGACAAAAGAAAGCTGCATTTATATATAAAAGAAGTAACAAATAAAAATATGACTAAAATCGAAAGGGATTTTTTATAAAATCTATAGCTGTGAAATATAGATGGTGAGTAAAACGTGCCTTCATGTGACTTGTACAAAAAAATCCTGCGTAAGTCTATTTTCAACCTGGGCAGAATTCTCCGGGCGTCTCCGTCTTCTACTTTCGGTCTTTTTGCTGAACGAGAAAGCACTTCCTCCATATCGTTCGTTTTTATTTTCAGGATCTGTTAAAGCTCCGGGTTGTTTGTGAAGGTTGCCTGCGGCTCTTTTCACCTGCCGCGGAGAAAGCATGCGGCTGTCCTTTTGTCCGGGAGGATCTGCGCGCTTCCGCAGGCGTCTCTGCCCGGTCATCGGTTTTACGGAATAAAGAACACCCTTTTATAAAAAACGAAGCGGAAACCGGTCTGCGGAAGAAAGAGATTAGAGGATAGGGCGCAGCCTACCAGATAATCTCCTCCGCGGCCTGCCGGTTGGAAACGAAGTGTTTCTCCAGCCGTCAGCGAACTTGAACATAGCTTATTTATAAGCTTCACGTAGTGAAGAAAATTCTATCTGCACAGATAAAAACTTGAAAGCCAAAAGAAGCCCTGCTTGAGCAGAGCTTCTTTTAGTTCTTTACATTTTAATATTACTTCTATCGCTGAGACAGTTGATATTCGTTGGGCGGCTGAATAACCTCATCAGGACTGCACAATTTCAACATAGAACGTATAGGAGGAAGATTTTGCAAACTCTCCTTCCCACTCTGCTGAAATTTCTAATATGTACATTCCAGTTTCTTCTGGAAACGTGATTTCCCTGTCTCTTACATCTAAATCATCTGCCGGCTCGTTCCGATCCCATTCCCGCACACTTACTGCTGGGTCTGAACCATCATCAAACGTAACGATGCCAACTGCACCGCCCTCCACTTCTACGGGCTCCATATTCTGTGAGTCAACCAACTGAGGTGGAATATCGTATTCTGCCGCACCTTCTGTCCAGTGGTAAGTGCCGCGAAAGGTTGATATTTCCGTATTTTCATTCACCATTACTTCTGCTTCGGGTGGCTCGGTATTACATCCAGCCAATAGAAGTAAAACAATTAAAAATAAAATGCGTTTCATAAATTCCCACCTGCCAAAAAAGTAAATCCAACTGCTTCTTTTAAAGATAATTTTTCTATAGTTTCATTACAGTTATAAAATCAAGATAATAGAAACTCATTCGGCTGTTTCAACAAAAAAGGGGGTCCGGCTTCCCGAATTTTAGTTCACGGCACGTCGGCGGGAAAGCATGAGCGTTCCTGCTATTAACATCACGGCACCAATTACCATTGCAGCAGGATATGTTGTGGAAGTGGCGGGAAGTTCATCCCCCTCTTCCTCACCGATTGTTACCGGGATTTCCAGCTCGTCCACCCGGCTGCCATCATCAGCACTTTCTTCAAATAAGACGACAGTAAGATGGCGTGTTTCTCCTTCTTCCAATTCGGCTATTTCAACCGCCAGATGGAATTCTCCCCACTCAGGTCCTCCTGCAGTGGCTGTCGTAAAACCTTCATCTATTTCTTCTCCATCTTCTACGACAACGTAAGATACAGTGGCTTCGAAAACACGGGCTTCTCCTTCAATATGGATCGTGTGGCCGTCAGTTTCCACGTTTTGGATACGGAAAGAATCGTTTTCGTATTCAAAATGCGAATCGGCTCCTGCCGGCAGAGCGAAAAGAAAACAGGATACAAGCAGCGTGAAAGCAAGCAGTATTTTACTCATTCGTCTTCCTCCTCGTAAGGAAATCCCAGACCCCTCTTTTCCATTTTATCCTAATATCACTTAAATTGACAGAATAATATAATAATTTCATTTTCTTGATATGTAACCCACAATCCTGGTATAAAGACAGCAATGCTTCAAATGAATCCAGCTACCTTCAGGGTTTATTTTTCCACTCAAATAAACCCTGCCGGTTCAAGACTGACAGGGTTTTGCGTAGATGAGAACAACTGAACTTTCAATAAAGAATGATGGCATCTCTTTTTTACACCTGCTGTTTTTTAAGAAGTCCGTGAAATGCTCCGTCTGACGTACGGGCAAGATTTTGATAGCTGCCCTGTTCAATAATACGTCCATCTTCAAGTACGATTACCTGGTCCGCATTCCTAATAGTAGAAAGACGGTGGGCAATAACTATTACCGTCATCCGTCCGCGCAAATTTTCCAGTGCCCGTTGAATGTGAAGTTCATTTTCCGAGTCCAGTGCACTTGTAGCTTCGTCGAGTATAAGTATAGATGTTTTTCTCAACACGGCCCGTGCCAGAACAAGTCTCTGCCTCTCTCCACCGGAAAGACGGACTCCACGGTCTCCAAGCAGCGTATGAAGACCTTCAGGCAATTTTTCCACAAATTCAGCTGCAGATGCAAATTGAAGTGCCTCCCATATATCCGTCTCCGAAGCTTCCGGACTGACAAGCTGCATGTTATCTTTAACTGATCCGTGGAATAAAAAAGGATCCTGAGGCACGTAGCTGATGGTCTGCCGGAGGGCCGGGATGGATTCATTAGTTAACCTTTTGTCATCCACCCTCACTTCACCCTGCTGAGGCCGATGCAGGCCGAGAAGCACATCTACGAGCGTACTTTTCCCCGATCCGGATTTACCGACAACCGCTGTCATATAATTCATTGGGAAGGTTACTGTTGCGTTTTTAAGTGCTATCTTTCCTTCTTCGTAGGAAAAGCTTACATTTTCCAGACGCATCTCTTTCTCTACTTTAAGCGGCCGTACATCAGCCTCTGCCCCCCACTCTTTTGCTGCCTGCGCTTCCTCAGTTAAAGCGCGAACTTCTTTGAAAGCAGGGAGCACAGCGGCAATCTCCTCCATCGATCCCTGCATGGATGTTACACGGGGCCACAGCCGGGAAAAGATTACTACGATTAACAGAAGCTGTGCAGCCTGTGCCTGAAAAAGCTGTAGAGAGGTAAAAATGAGCAGCACGATAAGAACAGAAGCAATAATTTTATAATACATCTGTGAAGTAGCTTTCAGCTTTGTAAATTCCATCTGCTCCCTGCGTATCTCTCCCGTTACATATTTGAACCAGTTCAGGCGGGAGCCCTCCAGAGTATTGGCTTTTACATCTTTCATACCGTTAATCTGGTCTGTAATACCGGCTAAATACTGCTCTCCAAGAATAAAATTCCTTCTGCCGAGCGAGACAGAACGTTTAAGAAATCCGTGAAAAAACAGAAGGAGAACCGCTCCGGACAACAGCAGGAAGATCGTAATGGACGGTGACAGCCAGAAAGCAACCCCAATCTGGATGACCGTAAAGAAAAAATGCGAAACCAACTGAAGAAATGAGTTGGTGCCTGCACCAACACGTCCTATTTCTGCAGTGAGTATGTGAATAATATCAGAATTCCGGTGCTTCATAAAAAACCGCCAGTTGGCGTGAAGCAGAGCATCATATGTTTTGACACGAAGGTGCTGAAAAAATCCATGCCTCAGCGAAGCATTATAAACATGAACCTTTCTTGCGAGTACCTGTTGAAGTACGACAAGAATCAAATAAATAGTCAGAATTCCCGGCAGGCCTCCGAGCAGGGCAGAAATACGGCCTACGAACTCCACAATACTGTTGAGGGCAGCTCCTTCAATATGGAAATCTATGATACCAGTCGTACTGATAAGCGGGATGAGAAGCAGTACTGCAAACCCATCCAGAAGACTCATAACTCCCATAATGAGGAGGGTCATATAAAGCGCCGGGCCTGCGTATTGGTGAAACTGTTTATAAAAAAACCATAAATTCGCCATTATGACCTCCCCCCCTTTTTTTAAACTGTTACTGCTTTTTTTGTTTTACGCCAGAGCCATAAGAATGGTCTGATTGGTACATACAAAAAGTGCAGTGATTTCGGTATAGGCAGCGTTTCCACATCTTCCGGGTAAGGATAGAGAAAACTGCTTACAAAAAGAAGTTTCCTTTTTGTTCCCATAAGTGAAAACATATAGGCACGGTGATAACGGGAAACATATTCCGGGATTATTTCTGCATGCAGCTCTATTTTTTCTTTCAAATAAAATTCTGTAGCCTTCGTTAATTCGAATACTTTTTTTGAATCTGCAAGGGAAGATGTCTTTGAAGGTAAAGGGTGGTGGAACAAGGTCTTCACTAATGCAAGTGCCAGACCACCGAGATGTTTTTGATCCCCTAAAATTTTTTCCACCTTATTCCAGTCAATATCTTTATTAATCAGCTCGTTTATATCGCAGATCCATCGCATCCTGGACCATCCGTGACGGGCTCCGTGAATGGATAAAAAAGCAAATAAATGCTCTGTTCCCATGATGGGGATACTGCTTCTGCCAAGGGAGATATACTGCCGTTCCTTCCACATTTCCTCAAAGCTTACTTCTTTCCCCGGGCCGGGGTGCATTCTCCAGTGCAGCTCCAGCTTAATCCCCGAAACAGGATGATAAAAAGTAAGATGATGATGTCTCCATTTCCAATCAGAAAGTACTGTAGAGAAATACGGATTCTCTTTATAGCCCAGTTCTTCCAAAAGAGAATGTGCCCGGTCCAATTCTTTCAGTGGAACTAGTAAATCCAGATCGCCAGTCATTCTTGCGGAAACATCTCCATATAAAAACTCAGCGAGCGCAGGCCCTTTCAGCACAAGCAGCCGTTGGTTGTTTGTCCGGAAAAAGTCCGCTGCTCTGGCTGTTTCTCCTGCTAGCTGTAGAGTAACAAAAGTATTATGCATTATCTGTGCCTGTAGAGACTGCTGAAACTTTTGAGTAAGATTTAAGTGAGCTGTCTTCCGCTGCAGCAGAGGAAACAGCCGGTGGTGTCCCACAAGATTCACCAGAGCGTCGTTTTTCTCCTCCTTCCACTCTGCAGGTTTTCCATTAAGCAAATCCAGCAGTACATTCATTTCTTCAGGTAGCGTTTGTTTCATTGTTCTCCCCTTTTCCTGCCCTGTCCCTGGCATACGTCATTATCACCGTATAATTATCCAATCCTTCAGCACCAGTAACATAATAACGTCCACACCTTGTCCATGCGTGCGCAACAAAAGTGCCGTCCTCGGATTTTCCTGTTCCGAGATATAAAGTAACCGGCAGGTTCCGCCGTTCCAGCATAGTCATTGCAGCTGCGGCTTTGACCAAGCATTCACTTTCCCACCATGCATTATCTGCCATTGTATGAATGGCATGGGAGACCTTCAGCACAGCTTCTTTGTCCACTTCTTCATCGACACTCGTTTCACTTCCCGGTCTTCCAAATGAAGACAGAATATGCTTATTCGACTGGGTTTTGGTAAGCCTGCCTTTCATGAGTGCAATATACGCTTCCAGGTAAATATATTTCGTTTCTTTGGGTAGTATCATGAACGTTTTTAGTTTGTTCCTCATCATAACTACTCTCCCAACACAATAAGATCTTCTTCCCGCATTTTTTTCAAAAATTCCTCCACCTGATACATACAGTCTGCTTCAGAAATATCGTAAGTTTCCCGCAGCTGTAAGACTATTTCTTTAACCTGCACCGGTTCTCCCATCAACTCCCATATTATCCCTCCCGTTTCTCCAAGGTTATAATATTTTCCCTTCTCTGTATTAAACATAACTTTCTCTGAACCCATCTGACTCACTACATTTCCAGACGCCTGCGTTACGTACTTCTCCGCCAATTTTTCCATAGTTACCCCTCTTTTCGGATCGTTTTTAAAATACGCAAGGCAATCTCTTCTGCGGTAAACTGCTTATCGGGTCTTTGTATGCTGTAAATTTCTGCAGCCGATGCAAGCTTTACAAGGGCCTGAAAATGCCACTCTCCCCATCCACAGGGGTTGATGAAAAAATGCCGGTATGTGTTTCTGTAAAGCAGTTCCATCCTTTTTAGGCCATCTATAACTGTAAAACTGATTTTGTTTTCCCCGGATCGGGTTAATTCAAATATTCCTCCTAAAGGCAGCGGCTGCTCTTCAAATTGATAAAGTACAGGTACGTTAAATTTTTCTTCTCTTTCCACAATTGGTTCAAAATCCAACTCATTTATCCCAAACGCCTGCAGACTGTTTTTCCACAGTTTCTGCTGCGGATATGATGGGAAAACCTGCGGAATTTCACCTTCCCATTGTACGGGAATGACGTCGTCACTGAGTATTGTAAAACCGTGTTTCATTAAAGCAGCTGCCAGGGTTGATTTCCCAGCTCCTGAATCTCCGGTAATAATATAGGCTTTTCCGTCAATGTTCAATGCGCTTCCGTGAACCGGAAGAATTCTGCGCTGCATCAGCAGCAGCCCCATGCAGCTGCCCATTAAATACAGCCTGATCATTGAATCTGATACACTTGTGAAAGGATGAAACTGGATAGACACCCCTTTCTCCACTGCAAACAATCCTGCATCCTCAATTTTGAATAAAATTCTCGAAGGATTAAAAACGAAATAAGCTGACGCACCCGCTTTTTCTTCCCATTCCTCTCTCAAGTCAGCTTGTTCAATAGAAACATCCGCCAAACTGAAAAGAGCTTCTTTCATCCCTTTTAAAGGAATAGTACTGTAAATGTTTAATCCAAACGCTCTGTAAGCAGTTTTTTTCAGCATTTTTTCCATAAGGTTCTTCCCCTCTGATAAAAAAATTCCGCCTCCGGCGGTTTTGAATGGGAACAGGAGGCGGGATGAATTACAAAGATGGATTATGTGAGTATGTCTCAGCTATAACACTTACTTGGAGGTCCTGTTGGGCTATCCGGATCAGGACCTTCTCCTTCAGCAAAGCAGTCAGGTTCGAACGGTGTTTTCCCTCCCATCGTCATGCGGATATCCAGCACTTCCAGCTTCGGCGAACTCCATACCTTTTTCATATTCTCACCCCCTTTCATAAATTTCATGAAACCTGTGCAGTACAAGGCAGCGGCTTAATATACGGAATTCTTCTGTTCCACCATATGACAAATCTGGCTCTTTTGGGAGGTTTTCTGTCAGTTCCTTAATTAAGTCCATATCGACCCAGCCAGCGATTCTTTCTTCGGTTACTATGTTTTGAAGTTGTTCCCGGAGCTCATTCCATACAGGCCGCATCCGGTAAATGATATCCGCACCTTGAATCCCTCTGCGCTTCATGTTCAGCCTCACCTTGTCCGGCAGCAGGTTTTTTGAAGCGCGGCGCAGAATGGAACGTTCCAGTCCACCTTTTACGTACTGCTCTTCCGGCAGCGCGAGACAAAACTGAATGACTCTTGGATCATCTGTCGGATCTCTGTCCCATACCCCTGTTTGCAGAGAAAGTTTTGTACCAGCCACCCCACTTTTATTCCATTGATAATTCTGCATGAAATGTCTTTGACGGTATTCTGAAAATCCCTCCGATTTCAGGTTTTTCTTTATTATCTTATGCTCTTCCAATTGTTCATATACAGCTGTACCGGCAGCCAGATCAGGGTGAATCCAGCTTAAAGAGATATAATCATGACCTTTTTGTCTGCGTAAGGCCTTCTTTGCAAGATATGGGTACATAACTTTTTTTCCGGTTTGAAAGTATTCGCAGTAGTTATCCAGTTCTTTATGAAGCTTAGTCCACCGCATTTTTTTCATCAAAGTAATGTAATAATTGTAATTAAGTGAATAGGACCCCCAGGAAATCGAATGGTTTCCTCTCGCTCCATTTAACAGCACTTTCATTCCTTCCTCAGCTGCTTTTTCCTGAATGCCGTGAAGCCAGAAAAAATTTTCTATAAACTTAAATGGGGTTTCCATCAGTTTCAGATGCTCATCCAGCCTGCTGAAGGGAGTCTTTCCGTTAAAATTAATTTTTTGCGAAATAACGTTACCGGCATAGGAAGCTGTCGCATCAATAAATTCCGATTCGTCCGGCAAAGAGTATACGTTTGTCCAGTCTTCAAAATCTGCAGCAGGTGTCATACTGTAAGTATGGACAGGCTCAGCTGACTCTTTAGCAGCAATACTAACTACTATCCCGGAATCGAGCCCACCGCTTAAGTGCGCTCCCGTTCCACCAGCAGCGCGCATTTTACTTCTCACTGATTCAGTAAGTACTTCTAAAAATGCTTCTTCATATTCTGTATCTGAATATAATCGCACTTTATAATCAGGATCGAGCAGCGTATACGGTTCTACTTTTATATGCTCTTTCGTGATCGTAACGGATGTGGACGGCGGCACCTGTTTTATGTCTTGAAAAACAGTGTCTGACATGCTCACTGCTTCCAGCATGGATGGAATCGCAATAAACTGGGCAATCCATTCTTCGTTCCATGTCCGTGAAACCTGCGGAAGCTGGAGAAGCGGTTCTTTCGTTGTGGAAAAGGCTGTCCCGGATTTTCCTTTCCAATAGTACAATGACCTCGTTCCGGAAGAGTCTCTGACAAGAAAGAGTTTTTCTTCTTTTTTGTCCCATACAGCAGCTGCATAGCTTCCCATCACATAATAAGGAAGTTTTTCCTGCCACTTTTCATAAGCTCTTGCCAGGAGCATGGTATCAGTCATGGCGCCTCTGCGTGAAGCATGAATATTTAATCGGCCGAATAAGTCAG
>PWLM01000047.1 GCA_003560495.1 Bacillus sp. (in: firmicutes)
ATATCATTTTCATATACATCCCAGTCAGAAGCTGCTTCCGGAGTGTAAGGTTCAATGAAACCTTGCTCGATCGCTGATTCAAATGGAAGAATACCTCCTCCTCCATACCATACATCCGCCTGAGGATTATCCATTTCGGCTATCATTTGATTAACAAGGTTGTTTGTTCCGGCGTAGCTGACGTTTACCGTAATACCAGTTTCTTCTTCAAAAGCCTGAGCCAGTTCTTCCGTCATTTCCGGCGTTTCCGGAGAATAAACTGAAACACTTCCCCCGCCTTCATTGCCTTCATCACCATTCCCACCGCACGCAGTCAAAACTCCTAAAGTTACTGCGGATACTGCTACACTAAGTTTCTTCATAAAAAACCCTCCTATTTTATGTATGCGCTTGCATATAGCATTAAAAAAACACCCTCCTGCA
This sequence comes from Bacillus sp. (in: firmicutes), assembly GCA_003560495.1. Taxonomy (GTDB): domain Bacteria; phylum Bacillota; class Bacilli; order Bacillales; family Salisediminibacteriaceae; genus Alkalicoccus. The sequence continues at coordinate 424 of PWLM01000047.1, forward strand.
TGCATACTCCTTCCTAATGAAAAGAAAAAGTTACACGTAAGAGGGTGTCTCATATTCTCTACCCGACTGCGCATATTTTTATTAAGCTATGAATCATAGTATAGATTAACTAAACCTTTAATTCAAGTGAAATGTTAAGATTTTTTGAACTTTTTAAAATAATAAATTAAATAATTAATAATTTTTTGTTATATTAATTCAATTCGATCAGTTTTTATCTTCTAAAAAACAGTTATGTTTCTGATCCGGCACCATCATTGTGAAATGCCGGTGCAGATTCACAAATTTCTCCTTGAGTGCTCCCCCATGTTCTCCATCCAAGTTGAGTTCCAGCCGGTCCTCCGCCTGAATTTCGATGTCTGCTGCCTGCACGTAAAGGACGCGGTCATCTTCCAGATGATCTCCCCGAAGCGCTGCGCCTGCGAGACGGACGACATCCGCCAGATTCGTTTTCTTAACAATGATGAGATCAAACAATCCGTCATCCAGGTAAGCGTCAGGAGCAAGTTTTTCAAAACCACCGACAGAATTTGTGTTCGAAACGAGAAAAAGCATGATTTCTCCTTCGAACATCTTATTATCGTAATTAATTTTTACATATGTTGGCTTGATTCTCGGAAGTTTTTCAAATCCTTTTACATAGTACGCCATCTGTCCCATCATCGTTTTCAGACGGCTCGGAACTTCATATGTTAGTTCTGTCAAAGTCCCTGCACCAGCGATGTTGACAAAGTATTTTTCACCAACCCGTCCGATATCTATCTTTCTCTGTTTACCTTCTACGAGCGTATCGCATGCTTCTACAATATTTTTAGGGATATGCAGGGCACGTGCGAAATCGTTTGTTGTCCCGCCGGGCAGGAGCCCGAGCAGCGGACGGTGTTCTTTTTCCGCCATTCCGTTCACAACTTCATGAATCGTACCGTCACCGCCTGCTGCAATCACAAAATCAAATCCTCGTTCACAGGCCAGAGCAGCTGCCTTTTTGGCACAGTCCGGTCCTGTCGTAGCATGAGTGGACGTTTCGTACCCCGCTTTTTCCAGCGTTTCCAGTATGTACGGCAGATGTCTTTTAACCTGCTCCCTGCCTGAAGTTGGGTTATATATCAGTCTAGCTTTTTTTACCATGTCACATCCCCCAGATTTCTCCTCAGTATAATCCCGCTCATTATACCACAAATACTGGATGAACAGCACGCAAAGTAAAGCGGCCCCATGCCATTGCTTCTTTGCATGGGACCGCTTATGTTATCGATTCATCATCCATTAATTAACGTTTTCCTCCTTTCAGCCGATTATGTGCGAATAAATAAAACTGTCTTTGATCGCATCGCTCCTTTCGCTTTCTGCAGCTGATCCAGCTGCTTACGAAGAGTATATTTCATTAATTATCTATTGTAAATATTCAGAATTATTAATTAAATAAAACCTGCTTCTTCATTCTCTTTTTCCCTTCCTGTATCTTTCGCTTGCTTATTATTTCATTTGCTGCAGAGGCACTTATATGAGGATAAACAAAAAAGCCTGACGGATGGAGACACCCGGCAGGCTCAATATAAACGTCTAAGTTGAACTATCTCTTTTAATTAAGCAAATAAAGCTTATTCAGCGGTTACCCGGACACGAGGCTCTTTATACTTTCTGATCGAGCGGAGCATCATTGTATAAAGCAGGCGTGCTCCTGTTGCTACAGCCATAACAATTACAGAGAGTCCGAGTGCCGAAAACGTAATGTCCTGAATCGTGCTGCTTAAAGCAGCCGTATACATCGCAAACAGCACCACCTGGATTAATGTCACGAGATATGGGAAAATAATCCGCTTCATTCTCTGCTGCACTTTTATAAGCTTCAGCCAGTCAATAATCTGCACGGGAATAATCCAAAGAAACACAGCAAATGAGAAAATCAGCAGTGCTGACCATGAATAAACAACAATTTCACCCTGCATGACAGCAGAGACTGTATGAATAAGGAGAGCAATGCCTCCTGTTAATAACGCAGCGTAAACAGCAGTTCGTACAAGAAATGTACCGAGAGTATTCATTTAAAAACAACCTTTCTATCCGTTCTTTTGAAACGCACGCCCATAATTATAACGATGCTGCTTTCATGAGTAAACCAGCATAGCAGCAGTTTAAACACCTCTTCAGCGTTTCAG
>PWLM01000213.1 GCA_003560495.1 Bacillus sp. (in: firmicutes)
AAAAACGGAAGGCCAGTCACAGGTCCTTCCGCTTTCCTTACCCTCTCTTTTTTTCCTGAGATGACTTTCTCGTCAGTTTTTCTCCGGTTTTCTTATAATGCTCAATAAACTCCCGGAGTTCTTCCTTTGTTACGCCGGAGCACATTGATTCGTAAATTACGTGCTGCCATTCTTCGTCTTCGAGGGTGTTTTCCTTATTTTCAAGAAAATCCGTATCTACATACAGTACACGGGCCAGCTTTTTTAACACTGCCTCCGCCGGATTGGTGACTGTTCCATTTTCAAGGCCTTTGATATACACTGTCGACAAGCCGCTCCTGCGGGAAAGCTCCCTAATGGACAGTCCACGATTTTCTCTGCATGTAGCGATTTTCTTACCGATCATTCCTGCGTCACTTCCTTTCGTGATGTCACCAGTTAATTATATTTATTTGTTCTGTTTAATGAACAATCTTTCATATTTTTTACCTTTCATCCATATGTTGTAATCATACTATACCTTAAAAGATAAAATGAGTAAATATTCAGAAAAGTAATTATGTGAAATTAAGTCATAGTACCTTGATAGATATATTTAAAATAAACTTTTCTGCAGATAATATACAGACCGATGCCAATCAAAGCGCCGGCGGTATCAAGAAGGACATCACTTACTTCTCCTGATCTGCCCGGTATGAAAAGCTGGTGAACTTCATCGGTAACAGCATAGAAAATGCTGAGCAGAAGGGCATAAAAAGCACTTTTTTTCATTCCACTTACCGTGAACGCATGAATACTCAAAAAACCAAGAACTGCATAGGCGGCTACGTGAGCCGTTTTTCGTATGATTGTATGGAAGGTTTCTTCTGCGAAAGGAATGATCGGTCCGAGGACTCCGAGTACCGTCTGCATAATGCCGGCACTCAGTTCACTTGATTCATCTGCCGGCTGGTGGGATAAATAAAAAATAAGCCCCATCCAGGCTCCGACCAGCGTCCAGGCTGCTATTTTACTTTTTAACATGTGCGTAATCCCACCCATAACTAAAAGTTTACCTCATCTATTTTATGCGATAAGTCCGGTCGACGTCCATTTTCTTTATCGAATTGTTTAAAAGAAAGGGGCAGACTAACCTGGGTTATTTTGGAATAAAATGTATTAAAAACAAGTCTATTATCTATCCTGCTTTTCCTGAGAAAACGTTTACAGGAAATAAAAATCAGGAATGGGAATAATAACTACTTGAAAGGAGGCTAATCGTGAAACGCACGAAGCTACTTGCAGGCTCGATGGCAGCAGCAGGCGCAGTAGTAGTTTTCGGAGGTTTTTCGGTCAGCGCAGAAGAAGTCACGTATACGGTGGAAGAAGGCGACACGATGTTCAGCATTTCCGAGGAGCATACGACATTTACGCTTGAGGAACTAGAAGACATGAACCCGGACGTCGACCGGTATAACCTGCAGGTCGGTCAGGAACTGACAGTCGTTACTGAAGAAGACGCCGGAAGCGGTGTGGAAACACACGTAGTTTCCTCCGGCGAAACGTATTACAGCATTGCCTCTGACTACGAAGGGGTAAGTGCAGCGGATCTTGACAACTGGAATTACGAAATAGACACTTATGAGCTTCAGGAAGGCTATCACATTGTTGTGGAAGAGCCGATTTCCGTTCATGACGCGTCAGATGACGGTGCCTATCACCACATTGAAGAAGGAGAAAACTTCCACAATATTGCCAGACAGTATTACGATGTAACAGCTCAGGAACTTCTTGAAATCAACCATTCCGTCTATCCAGATGACATGGAAGTCGGCCAGATGATTCAGCTCGATCCTTTCCCATAAATTAAAAGCATTCCTCCGCGGCTTATGCTGCGGAGGTTTTTTTCGTCGTTTGGAACAGCCGTCGGTTCACGACTATTGCAGCACTTTCGGATTCTTATCCCCCTCTTTCTAGTTGAAAATATCAAACCACCCCCGCCGTTTAAACTGCCAAAGCATAACCAAGGAAATCATAATCATAAATGCCAGTAAAGCAAAATAACCGTAGCGAAACGTGAGCTCCGGCATATTTGCAAAGTTCATGCCGTATATCCCGGTCAAAAATGTCAGCGGAATAAATACGGTAGATACAATCGTCAGTGTCACCATCACGGCATTCATTCGGTTTGAGCTGAGCGTCTGATAGCTGTCGCGCAGGTCTGAAGTCATTTCCCGGTTGGCCTCCACGAGTTCAACAGCTTTCAGCAGATGGTCGTAAATATCCCGAAAATACGTTTTGTTCTTTTCCACATAGTGGAATGTTTCCAAATAAAGCAGCTGATAAAGCAGATCGCGCATCGGAATAACTGTCCGGCGCATCTGCAGCAGATTATTACGAATGCTGAACACTTCATCGATTAACCCTGCATACGTTTTGTTTGTGTCATGAGCACTTATTTCAATCAGGCGGTCTTCCATCTGATATATGGACGGAAAATATTCATGGACCATTTGTTCCAAAAGCCAATACAGCAGCTTTGCCGCGTCCAGCGACTTCCCGCTGCCTTCACGCTCTACTTTTACCCGCAGCTCGTTGATACTTTCGTTTTCTTCCTTATGGACCGTTACGAGTGACTTCTCATCAATAAATACATTCACTTCTTTTTTATCGAGTGTTTTCTGATCAATCGAGTACAGTACAAGAAACTCAAAAGTGCTGTAACGATCTACTTTCGGTCGCTGTGTTGCATGAAAGCAGTTTTCGACAGCTACAGGGTGAAACAGAAAAACTTCCCGGAGAAGTGCTTTTTCCTGAGCGGTTGGAGCATCGAAATCGATCCAGTACCATAGGACGCTGCTGTTTACCAGTTCCTGCGGCGTTAATCCGGTGACGAAATGGTTGTCTGTGGTCCAGGCTATACTCCAGTACACTGAAGCACTCTCCTTCCCGCTCCTGTCTTTTAAGCTTATTATAACAGGAAATGACAAATATGATGCTTTTCGTTTTCAGGCCTGATGCTGCTTGAACATAAACAAACAGAGAACAGCAACGTAATGTGGTTCGGGAGACGGAGGAGCGTTTAGGGAGACGGAGACGGCTGGCGATTCTACCAATTTTTCGTGGAATTCTACCAACTTTCTTCGGAATAGTTCCAACTGCCGGAGGGAATACTTCCAACCTCCACTGTTTTTCTACCAACTGCCCCGAATACTACCACCCTTCCCCGTATTTCTACCAAATTCCCGGACAATTCTACCAACTTTCCGAAAGTAAATAAGCTGTGAGATGACTTTTACAGCTGCGGCTCTCCAAAACGCATAAAAAGCCGCCTCACAGCATGAGACGGCTCTGCTTCCTATCAGCTTTTTCCTTTCGTTTCTTCATCATAATTGAATTTTTTCTCCACGGAATTATCTTTTGTATGGACAATAACAGCGGTCTGTTTCTTTTCCGCAATCTCTTTCGCTCGTTCGACAGCATCCTGTTTTTTATCATAGACGTTCGAAGCCTGCTTCGCGTCTTCCGACTGGACGGCCCAGCCGTCGTCATGAGGCAGCACGAACACGTCCTTTTCCATCATTTCCGGCCGGGAGTCGTCCTCATCCGGGGAAGTAATCTCCGACTCGGAAGTCTGGTTGAACTCTTTCCGCTCTTTTTCCGATGCATCGTCGTACCATTTTTTCGCCTGCTCAGTGGCGATAGGAATGGCATCGCTCTCTTTATGGCCGTCTTTCAGCATCGAATTTCCGATTTCGATCGCTTTTTTACGGATTGTACTGTTCAAGTTTTTCCACGAGCTCGGGTAATCATTCATACTCCATGGCACGGACTATCCCTCCTTTTTTCACCTTGTACCCTGGCTTTTTTCGTAATAAACAGGAAAATCGTAACCGGGTTATTTTCTCCAGAACGTTTCACAGTCCGCTTTATCTTCGATGTTAAACTGAATCATTTCTTTCAGCAGCGAAAAATCCACCGGTTTATCCCACGGCATCCTCATGAGCTGCTTTGTGTAGTCGTATCCCGCCGCAGTAATTTTTTCGGCGAATCGATCAATTCCCGCCTGTTCCGGAGCGGCCGCCATGTGCTTTTTTGACGTGCTGTAGCCGATAATAAACGTTCCGTGGTGAGTAAATACCGGCTGATTCCAGGCAATTTTCGCTTCGAGCTCCGGAAACGCCTTCTCCGTCCAGTCCAGCACTTCCCTCGCTCGGCTCCGGTGGTCCGGATTGTCTATTTTCACTAAATATTCTTCGATTGTTTCCATAATAACATCCTCCCTTACAGTGCAGTACCGCTCCTTTTTGATTCTGTTTTTCTTCAACAGATTCCTGCTTTCATAAAAAATAACCAGCCGGGGAATCGATCTCCTCAGCTGGCGCCTATTGAAAAATGAACGTTTTATTCAGCTTAAAACTCCGGAATCTGGTTCGTAATTCCGGTCATCATCGCTTCAAGAAGAATATAGGATACAATCATAAACAAAATAGTAAATCCAACGATAGCAATGAGTACACCGTAGAAGGAGTCAATACCGTCAGTATCTTTATTGTCATAGGAAAAAATCGCTGCCAGAATGGAGAGCGGTACGACTCCGGCTGCAAGCATGACGGTAAACGAAGATAATATATTGATGGAAAGCACTGACAGAATAAAGGCTGTAACGACAAGCCCCATCGGAATTACGAGCAGGCTTCCAAGACGATTGACGAGAACTTTATAGCTGGCATTGACTTTCATTGCTTTCAAAGAAAGTATGACCACACCGGCAGTGGCAAGAAGTGTCACAAACAGTACAAGTGTCGGGCGTACGACCATCATACCAAAAGGAAGTGAAACAAGCTGAACGCTGTTTGCAGTTAAATAGAGGGATAACGGAAGAAAAAAAGCTAACAGAAACATCGTAATCAGCCCGTTTGTAATCGTTGCGTGCTCGATGGATTTCGCGTGGTTGAACGGAGCCTTCAGCGATGCGAGAAGATAGCTGCCGTAGTTCTTTCCTGCCAGTTTACCTTTTTCTAAATACGGTTGATCCAGAAGGTTCCCTGCTGCCTGCGACGTGGACGGACCGGCCGTTTCGGGAGGGGGCTTTTCTTCCGGGGGGCCTGAAACTGTTTCTGCCTGAACGCCAGCTTGAGAAGAAGTCATTTCCGCCAACACCAAATGACTGCCGCATGTTCCGCAAAACTTGTCCTCCGCTTCGTTTTGGCCGCCGCAGTTTGTGCAGTACATACCATATGCCTCCTTCTTTTATAATAATTTCATTATGCCACATTTTTTTAAAAAAAGTAATAAATTTTCAAAATATTCTGTCATTTGGTAAAAGAATTTCATATAATAGTCTTAAAGGCTGGATGAAAAAGATTATATAAAGGGGTGTTCGTAATGAAATTCTGTACCAAATGCGGCAGGGAGCTGAAAGACAGTCACAAGTTTTGTCCCAGCTGTCGAGCAGAAGTAAAGAGAAGGGCCTCCACTCCCCCTCCGGAAAAACAAGTACAGCCGGCCAGAGCCCAGCCCCCTCCGTCACGAACCGGTACAGAATCATATGCCCGCCAGGAACCCGTCCCCCAAAAATCCCGGAAGCCGATGTCAAAGCGGAATAAATGGATTACCGCCGGTGTTGGTGCTGCCGCACTGATTCTTATCCCCACCCACTTCGCCCTTTCTTCTGCCAGCAGTCCCGATAAACCGTTGCAGCAATTTCAGGAAGCTGTCGACTCCCAGGATGCATCAGCCATGGCAGAGCTTCTTCATGTACGGGCCACAGGAGAACCGGTCACAGAAGAGCATGCCGCCGGTATCATCGAATATATCCATTCTTCCCCGACTGTCACCGAAAGCTTCGGTACTTTCCTTCTCGATCAGCAGGAAATATTTTCAGGTGCCGTATCAGGAGAAAATTACCAGCCGCCGTGGGAAGCCCAGTTTTTAAGCTACGAAAACACCGGCAGCCGCTTTTTCTTTTACGACAAGTACGAGCTTGGACTCGAAACATACCCCCTGTATGTTATTACAAACTATGACGATGCTTCTTTTGAAGTGAATGGAGAAGAAGTGGAAGGAGAGATGCAGGAGAACGGAATGATCCTGCTCGGTGACTATCCGGCCGGATCGTATGAGCTTAGCGCAGGCGGCAGCGGTGATTTAGCCGATTTAACACTGGAAGAACAAGTTTTCCTTCACGGGCAGGACAGCTACACGGATATGCATTTTGATCTCGATTATGCTTATATCTCAAGCAGCGTAGATGATGCGCGTCTGTTTATGAACGGTGAAGATACCGGGGAAATAGTCGGAACCACCCAGAATGAATACGGTCCGTTTCTTCTCGATGATTCGACAGAAATCCACGCAGAAGCAGACACTCCTTTCGGGATCCTCACCTCAGAACCTGTTCCGCTCGACGGTTCCTACGGCGGCTATGTGCTGGAGCTTGAGGCGTCGGAAGAAATCGTTACGAATGCGATAGAAAATATTGAAGATGGTATCGAAGATAATTATGATGACGCTATGGATACATCCGGGACCGTCGAAGTACTTGAGTCCGTTAATTTCTATACGGACAATTACCAGCTGTATTATGATAAGGCTAAGTGGAAAATGGATATTGAAGCCGAAGAGTCGTGGCTGAGAGGGAGCGAAGATTTTAATACCGGTGATCTGATCACGACCCCGTACACTGAACTGAAACTGTATGGTCTTACCTATAATGAACACAACGAATCCTGGAACCTCGATCAGGCAGACTTTATGTGGGCTGCCAGCAATCCGGCGGGGGCCGTCACCACCATCAATGTGAATGATGAAGAGTCCCTCGATAGCATCGGCGGGGCGGAAGATTCAGAGGACGAAAACAATGACTCCGGAAACGATTCCGACGCAGGGAACGAAAACAGCGGTGAAGAAAACGACGCGTTAAACGACTATACGGAAAATGCCGAATCTCATATCGATACGCTCATCAACGATTATTACAGGACGTACACCGAAGCATTATACGATGTCCAGTTCAGCAGAATCGTGGACGAAAACCACGCCTTTTTTTCCTACGTTGATATGGAAGCTTATGACTTCCGTGCAGATCTGCTGATAAGCATCGACGAGCATGCGACGGCAGAGGAAACGCTCAATTTTATCGAGGCGGAAGTCAAAGACGTGGAAACAGAGGATGAAGAAACATACCGCGTCATTTCGGATGTAGAGATTGAAATTTTTTCAAATGATGGGGAGATCATAAGACAGCAGCTGACGACGGAGCATGATGTTATTCTTAAAGAAAGTGGTTTTTACGTTACGGAAATGATCGATACCACCGTTACTTCAGAAGAAACATTGTAGCTTTATTAAAAAACACACCGGGAGTCCTTTGCCCCGGTGTGTTTTTTGTATTTCTGCTATGCATTATGCCTGTTCTCCTGCTCTCTTTTCCACGGCGCTCGAAAATCCGGGATCGTGCAGAAGATGGGCTTTCAAAATTTCCATTCGCATCGGCCGGCAGAAGTAAGGTCCCTGCATCAAGTTAATTTTCGCCCGTTTGAGTGTTTCCAGCTGGTTTCTGCTTTCAATCCCCTGGGCAAAAAGGTCAAAATGAAACACTTTTCCGAGCTTTCGGAGCTGGTCGAGAACAAGTCGGCTGCTCTCATCTGACGCCGCCCTTGCACAAAAGTCCGCAGAAAGCTTCAGAATATCCATCGGCACATTTTGAATAACTTTTAATGAGGCAGCTCCGGATCCGAAGTCATCGAGTGCGACTTGAATGCCGAGGCGGCGGATTTCTTCCGACAGCTGTCCGAGTTTATTCAGCTCGCGTGGCGATGACGGCTCCGTAAATTCAAACACAAGCAGAAAAGGATTCGCTTTCGTATTCCAGAGCACTTCACGCAAATACGGAATCAGAACATTCGGGGAGTGGGAACCCGACAAGTTTACAGATACACGGAAGTTGTGCTCAATCTGCTCGGAAGAAAGGGCCCGGCATACCTGGGCAATCACCCACCGCTCCAGCTCATAAAGCTTTCCCGCCTTTTCTGCGATCGGAAGAAATGTTTCTTCCGGAATATCCCCGAGTCCCGGATGCTCCCAGCGGACGAATGCTTCCACACCGGAAAATTCCATCGTATCAGCTTCAAACTGCGGCTGAAACACGAGGTAAAAATCCCTTCTGTCCATGGCTCTCGGAAGCTCCTGAAAAAGAAACCTCTCCCTGGTAACCTGTTCACTGAACGTTTCTTCGTACATAGTGATTTGATTTTCCCCCAGTTTTCCGGACTCCTCCAGGGCAAGCGAAGCTTGATGAAAAAGCTCATGTGTAGGCATGCCTTCCGGGGAAGCAGCACTTACTCCAGTACTCACGGAAAAAGCGATCTCCCTTCCGCGTACCGTTACAGGCAGCCGAAGAATTTCCTGGAGACGGGCAGTCATCTCCAGCAGGTTCTCCGATTCGGGAACAGCGGCCACGTACAGCAGAAATTCATCCGGCGCCGGGCTGATAAACAGATCCCGCTCTTCCACAAACTGCTGCAGACGTCTGGAAAACTCGACGAGAGCAGCTTCTGCTGCAGACGAACCGACCGCTTCCGAAACCGCAGAATAATTCGTCACCCGAAGATGAAAGCAGGCAGCACTGTTCGTTCTTTCATTGATTTGGTCAAGCACCGACCGGTTCAGCACGCCCGTACGCTGATCGTGCAGCCTGCCATACTCCAGTTCAATGACAAGTCCGAGCAGCGCAGCCATATTTCCAAGCTGGCGGAGAGATTTTTCGTTAAACTGCTCCGGCTTCGTATCCACCATGCAGACGGTACCGAAAAGCTCTCCTCCCTTTAAAATAATCGGGGCACCGATGTAGGAACGAATACCGAATGTCGTATTAAGTGCAAGGTGCGATGTAAGCGGATGCGTCTGCGTATCCTCAATCAGCAGCGCCTTCCTTCCTCTAAGCGCAACGAGCCGGCAGTAAGTGTCCTCCAAAGAAATTTTCATGTTCTTTTCCAGCGGAACATCATTATTCGTAAAGCTTTCAAGTACTGTAAGCGTCGAGCCGCCAATGTGGGAAACGTACATATTCTCGGACTGGGTGAGTTCCTGAAGGATGCGGAAAATCTTCTCAGCATAAGACGGGAATTCCTGATAATACACCATTTCCTCCGGTGAAATACGCATCTCTCTACACTCCCTGTTTTATTTTTTCGTTCGGTGACCAGCCGGAACTTCAAAACAAACCTGCAGCGTCAGTTCAATAAAATAAATAAAGTACTTGAACGTTGCGAAACGAGTTCCCTCTGCGGAAGATGTTTTATCACCATTCATTCAAGCCGGAAAAGACCAAAAGCGGACCGTGCAAAGTTTTACATCGTTCTTCCACTGAGTAACGATTCACTTACCCCCTTCAAACCAGTATTAAACTATTTTTTCTGCAATTAATTAGAAATACTTACTTATTTTTTAGCAGCATTCCATTTCTGGGGAGTTGGTCGTATGAAGATAAAAACCGCCGATAATCCGTATGCGCAAGGAAGCAGCTGAACCCCCTCCGGAAAGCCCCCTCACACCGTGAAAGAAACACCTCTTTATAAACAGTCCGGCACCCGGATTTTATTCGGCTGCATACAAAAATAGAACGGCCGGAAACAGATTTCCGAGCCGTTCTTCCGTATTTTAAGAGCTGTTTTTTCTTACAGGTAATAACCGTTTCCTCCGCAGGCTGCCAGCACGGTGAGGACGACGAAAAGCAGGGCGGACGCTTTCAGCTTTTTCACGGGAATCCCTCCTTTATTCAAAAGGCATGGGTACAGGGAGATTTATGTGAACGGTCAGGCACCCGCTGCAGCCGGGCTGGCTGGACTTTGGTTACTTATATATTTCCTTTTTACGACAAAAGCAAACTTCCAAGCTGCCGGAAAGCATCTTTTACGCCAATTCTTTTAAAACTTAAGTAAAGAGCCCGACGAGTTCTTCCCTGTAAAAAAAGGCCGCCCCGGGGGAACCCCGGAGCGGCCGCTTCATTAAGCCGCCACAGATTTGAATTTTCTGAGCCGCAGTGTATTGAGTACAACCGAAACGGAGCTTAAAGCCATCGCAAGACCGGCGAGCATCGGATTGAGGAGAATACCGAACACCGGGAACAGGGCTCCTGCCGCTACCGGAATCAAAACGACGTTGTAGCCGAAAGCCCACCCAAGATTCTGGCGGATCATACGCATCGTCGTTCTCGAGAGGCGGACTGCCGTAACAACTTTGGCAATGTCCCCTTTCATTAAGGTGATATTCGCTGTTTCCATCGCTACATCCGTACCTGTACCTATCGCCATGCCGACGTCTGCCTGGGCAAGCGCCGGCGCGTCGTTGATGCCGTCCCCTACCATCGCAACGACTTTTCCTTTATTCTGAAGCT
>PWLM01000251.1 GCA_003560495.1 Bacillus sp. (in: firmicutes)
ATTCCGATACCTTTTCGGTATCTTTCTATCGTATTCCAAAGAACTTCGGTAGTTATTCTAACTTTCTCTTTAAAAGAGAAGCAAGAGAAATCTTGTCCTAAAATAGGAGCTTTTTTATAAATCCTTCTTGCCGGAGAAGCTACTCCTCCATCATAAAGAATCGGTCCTCCCAGACATGCTACCGGGTAAACATCAATAATATTTCCTTTCTTTGTTCTTAACCAGGAATGCTGATAGGTCTCTAAAAAGAAACCGTCTTCCACTTCAACTAAAAATATTTCAGAAACAGCTCTGGTAAGAATATGACAGGAAAGTATGTTCCCTTTACCTAAATCAGGTTCATCCATTTTTTCAATAACAAATCTTATTTTCCGAAAAAGATTTACTTCTTTGGGACAGATATACTCTCTAACATAGAGAGTCATCCTAACCACCTCCTCTTTTTAATGTACGAGGTATCATAATACCTTTATTTTCAATTTAGTAAAGAGTTACCCAAAGATAGCTTTTTTATAATTTGAGAGTACTTTAAAAGTATTTCTTTTCGTTATTAATTTAGAAAAGAAATAAGTATAGTAAATATTATTTTGAGGAAGGTCTTTTTTATCTTAATAAAATTAGAGGGTGTATAAAAAAAGGGTTTTCTAAAAAGAAAACCCTTCGACTATCTTAATGCCTAGATCAATTACTTTGAGAATAAATTTCTCTAGAGAAGATAAGATAGCTGGAGAAGCTATCCACAAAGCAATCATTAAGGCAATTATTGTTCTTGCTTTCATAGGGACCGGGAAAAAGAGTCTTGTTTATACAGATGTGACCAGCATCTGTGAGGCATCTTTAATCTTTGATGCCTCTCTATCTCTTTACTCCCACCGGTCCCTATTTTTTAAAGGAACTAATTATACTTTAACATAAATTATAATTTAGTCAATATCAAAACCTTGATAACTATTAATACTGACTTAAACAAGAAATTTACTGGATTAAATAAATTTATTTTTTGTCTGCAAAATGATTTTTTAGAAAAAAATGATAAAATAATTACAGATAGTGAATTTAAAAAATATGAAACTCTACTTATCTTCTTATAAATTAGGAAATGAAGTTGATAGATTAAAAAACTTAATACCCGAATATAATAAAAAAGTAGCCTATATTCCAAACGCTCTTGATTTTTCAACTTTTAGAATAAACATATCTTCCTTTCAAGTCTTCACCTTTCCATTTCATATCCTTAAATGCATCAAGAAAACCTTCCTTGTACCTCTTATAATGTGAAGAGTCAATAACACAAGCACAAAGACCATACCACTTATATGGTTTGCTTTTATTTTCTATTTTAAATTCATCAACAAAAACAAATTTCATTCTTTAATTCTTCTTATGTTTATAATTTATTTAATTTTGTGGATATTTTTTAAAACATTCTGCTTTATCTTTTTCTAATATTTCATTGAATCTATCTGCTGTATAAACAGATAGGCGACAAGAACATTCGTCTCTTCTTCTAGCTAGATAATCAAAATAACCAGTCAAATAGTCTTTAGCTAAATTAGCAGAAAAGTCTTCGTCTTCGATATTAGTATTTTCGAAATCGCTAACAACTGAAAGTCCTCTCTTTTTATTGTATTCAATTGGATTTAAGTTGTATTTATTAAAATAATCATCAAGAGTCAGTTCCTGAATATCAATACATCTACTTGTTAATAGCCCTAATGACTTGCATTCTCTATTCCATAAGTCTAAATATTTTTTTTCTGCATTATCAATACAATCATTTAATGATTGTTTAGCTTGTTCTCTCATTTCTTCTTCTAGTAATCTTTCCTGTTCTTCTTGTTCTGATATAAATTGCCTTTCTCTTTCAATGGATTTCTGTTTACTATATTCAGTTGCAAAATAAAATCCACCTAAAATAATTGCTGTTATTATAATTGCGATCGGTATATTTATTTGTTTAAATGTTTCTTTCATAAATTTATTTTATTTCAATTTTATCCATTAATTCTTCTTATATTTATAATTTATTTCATTTTTACGATTTTCTAAAATTTCTTTTCCTTTTTCAAGTCCAGTATCACTTCTTTTTTTATATCTTCTTTTTCTCTAATTTTTTTCTTTGTTTTCTTCGACATTTACTTGAATATTATCTTTCGTAAGAGCCCAAACTAAAGAAATTACCCACCCCAAGAAAGACCATCCTAAGAAAAGGTTTAATGCAAAAATCGCAGAGGCATTTCTTTTCTTCCTTGAGTATGCAACAAGAGAAGGAATAAAATAAATAAATAATAAAAAAGCAATAATAACTAAAACAAAAGTATCCATATTTTGGGTATAAATTAATTCTTTATAATTTTTTATTCTCTACCTAAATAAAAAATGGCACTTGAATGCCATCTGAAACTTTCTAAGACTTTCGCCACAGTCATAGGAACTATCTCTTTTATCTAAAAATTCTGCTACCATAATTTACAGTAGCTATATTATACCATAAAAATAAAGATTAAGAAATAATTTTTAATCTTTACCCGTCTCGGTCACTAGTGCAAATTGGCTG
>PWLM01000142.1 GCA_003560495.1 Bacillus sp. (in: firmicutes)
AAATTGTTTGCCTCGGTAAACCTTCAACGCCATGAAATTATCCACCTCAAATACATAAAACTGATACAATTAATAGAATAAGATATTCTTAAACCATTTTGGCAACATCTTTCCAGTAATAATCGTCCCAATAGCGATTCGCTTGGCCTGAAGTTGATGGTAGAATATAAGTGTCGGTAAAGCCGATTTTATCTTTCTGCAATCCGTAATCAACCTCTTTTACTTTATAAAATACCTTTGCAGCTTTCTTGCCGTTAAATGCCATTATTATTGGTTTATACCTGCATAATATGCATCAACACTGGCAGACCCTATTCCTACAGCAGTTCCGCAAAAACAATTGAAAGGTTTTTCTCTATAAGGTCAGGCAAAACAACACTTACACCTTTTCGAAAGTCATGAAAGATAATTCACCTTGTACGCATAATCGAATGTTTAAAATTCCCATTTATTAAATCATTTCACCATCTTTTTTAACAATAAAAAAGCAAACCATTTAGATTTATTCTCTAAGTCATAAGCCCAGCCCAGCTGCATTTTTCTGGATTTCCAACAAGTATTTGCTCGCATAGTATCTTTTGCTTAACGTGTTGTGGTGCATTAATAATAATTTCATAACTTGGCGCCATATCTTGTGGATTATATGGCCCGGCAATATATCTTTTCTTTTCGCCTGGCTCTAAACAAAAAGTGTAATCTCTTTCTATCATACAATTAACCATCTCCATCCATTAGCAGATTTTTATCATCACCAATATAACCGAAAAAAGCCATGCATAATTCTTCTGAGAGCACATATTTTTTTCCCTCGTCACTATTTTGGGTAGACCAATCCATTTCAAGGCTTCTCTCGAAAAAATCAGATACATAATAGCGGTAAGGCCTTGGTATATTATCTATACGTTCATCATCAATACCGTCTTCACGACATGCATAATGTAATGCTTCAAATAAATACTTTATAACCTTTTCACCCTTTTCAGTTATAACTAAGGCATCTTTCTGGTCTTCATCACTTGGCAAGGACAATAGCTTATCAGTACATAGCAACTCAATAAGAGCCCCTCCAAGTATATCCTTATTCCTGAATGTTTCCTGAGGCCAAATAGTATCTGCCATCGAGCTTCCGTCAAATTTAGGAATTGGATTTTGGAAATTATTATTATTAATTATGGCTTTTAATGCAGCAAAAAAGTCTTCTGGCTTTACTAGTCTTTTTAACTCTTCATAATCCATTCAATTAAGCCTCCTCAGCATCCTCTTTTATATCTAAGTATCTAAACAGCCAGTTGGCGAATAATAACAACTCAAAACACTCCTCGGGTGAACGATTTTTTTCATCCCCGTGGCTAAATATATTTCGTACCGCTGCCATGGACCCCATTGCCAAATGTTTATATCCATCCATAAAAGATTGGCGATTTTCTGGTTCAATGCTAACCATATCAAGATTTTTCTCACCAGAAAAAGCATTACCCATCAAATCTTTGCCATATTTTTCAATGCCGGCTCTATCTTTAACAATATCTTCGAATATTTCAAAGGCTTTTCGCACGGCTTCATTAAAGTGTCCATTATCAAAAAGCTCTAAAGGTTCACCACCAATCTCTTGAGTTAAGGCATGACTCCGAAGTTTTGCTTTTAATTCATCAGGAGGGACAGTAACAATAGGCAAGGTTGAATCTAACTTAATATTAGCCAACTCGTCATTCATATCTATTCCAAGATTAAACAAACACTCACTAAGTTCAGCAATTTCGTTTGGCTTAATTGGTTTTCTCTTGTGGTTACGATATTGAATAGCGGCTGGCACTATCTTCCTTATTATATTTTTCGGTAATTTCTTGTGGTACCGGAAAAGTCTTTCCATACCTCTTTGTAGAGCGAGTGACTTATTAGCTTGTCCATCTAAGTAGTGTGCAATCTTACTTTCCGCAAAGATTGAATTATAAGTCACGGCTTTCTTCGAGTTTGCAGAAAGCGGTAAAAAATTATATAGAATAGCTGACAAGCGATTTAAACACTCTTTTTTCTCTGCTGTAATTCTTCTGACCGCTTTTCGTCGAGCAACCACAGTACTCCTCCTGTTTAATATATTTCTAAATTAATGCAAATAGGCCAAGTCTTATCATTACTCATTTAATGAAACACTAAAAAGTCATTACCCACCCTTTGCTGATATTCCCAGTCTTTGCCGTTATATTTTCTGGCAACTACTTTTACATCTGGCAAATAAAAATAACTAAATATAGGTTTTGGGAGGTCATCTAAAGGTATTTGAGGTGAATTAATAATATCTTTTCCATAAAGATCAAGCATTAGTCTTAATTGATCTTCTGACACATTTAGTGGGTTTTTAAAGTAGTACTTATTTTCACTTTCTGAGGCTAAGTTAAAGTATTCTAAAGTCTTCAAGAATGACCTCACTGACCTGGATACTACATCTCTATCTCCATAAGCATCAATTATCTTTTCTTTCAAAAATGGCACATTGATGTAGGAACCAAA